>CAYXCX010000199.1:0-4040 GCA_964463405.1 uncultured Clostridia bacterium | reverse complement strand
GGTTTCCATATGCCTGGAAGATAGCAGAGGGCCGCGGAAATAGCAACCGCCAACTCAGGGGACGCGTGGCGCGCGAAAACGGAATTCCGCATCCCGTCAATGGCAATATTGAAAGGCGTTACCCCGGCGGGCTCCAGCTCACGAGCCCGGGGCCTGGACGCGCAGGAAGCCCTCGGCCAGGGCGAACTCCAGGGAAGTGACGGCCTTGCGGATCTCCTCCTTGCCCGACGGCAGCCGCGGGCCCGCCTGCAGCAGGACGGCCTGGTCGCGGCCGTGCGCCTTGGCGTACAGCAGGCCCAGGTCGGCGACCATGGTGCATTGCTCGAAGGTCAGCAAGCCGGGCTGCTCGCGGTAGACCGGCAGGGCGACGCAACCGATGGAGCAGGTCTTGCGCAGGGTCTCGCCGCCGCCGATGGCGAAACGGGCATCGGCCACCCGCTGCAGGATCTTGGCGGCGAAAGCGTCCAGGTGGCCGGGAGCCACGTTCTTCAAGACCAGCAAAAACTCCTCGCCGCCCAGGCGCAGGACGGCATCGTCCTGGCGCAGGGACTCCGTGAGCAGCGCCGCAAACTGGCGCAACACCCGATCGCCGGCGTCGTGGCCATGGATGTCGTTGACCATCTTGAAAAAATCGATGTCCACGAGGAACATGCCGAACACGGCGTCTTCCAGCGCGGCCTCGCGCTGGTTCGGCGCGCCCAGCAGGAATTGCTTGCGCTTGAGGAACGCGTCCACCTCGCCCTGCAGCACCTCGTGCATGTAGCGGCGGTTGCGCAGGCCGGTCAGCGGGTCGGTCAGGGTGGCCTGGAGCAGATTCTGCGAGGCGTCGTGCAGCTGCCGGGTGCGCTCGGCGACGGTCTTCTCCAGGCGCTCCTTCTGGCGGCGCAGGTTCAGCGTGTACAGGTAGACGAAGCCGAGCAGCACGGCCATGCCGCCGAGAGCCCACATTAGGTAGGCCCACGGCGTGCGCGTCCAGGGCGGCAGGACGCGCAGGCCGAAGCCGCTTTCCTCGCCCAGCGTGCCATAGACGTTTCTGGCGCGCACGCGGAAGCGGTACTTGCCCTCGGGAAGGTTGGTGTATTCCTTCTTCGTGTCGGCGGTCCAGCCGCTCCATCCCTTGTCGAATCCTTCCAGGCGATACTGGAAGCGCGTGTCGCCGGGTTTCTCGAAGAAAGCCGCCGCGAACTCGAACTGGACGGAATTTTCCCTGTAGGGCAAGCTCGGAGGGGCTCCGGGATCGCGGGATTTTTCGAAGACGGTGCGCTGCCCGGGGAATGCCGTCCCGGGACGGCCGTGGGCGCCATGGAAGAGGATGCGTTGGGATCCCGCGGTCACGCTGCGCATCAGAACGGAGAACGGCCGGCCATAGTCCTTCGCCGCATGAGGATCCACCCGGTAAAGCCTTTTGCCTGTCAGCCAGATGCTGCCGTCGGGATGCAGGTACATGGTCCCGTCCTGGGCCGGGACGCCGCGGAAAGGCCGCGGATCCATGCGGTAGGCGCCGTCGCGGCCGGGGCTGGCCCAGGCGATCCCCTGAGAGGTGTTGAAAAACACATCGCCGGCGGGGGAAAAGACCATGTCGCGCAACGCCACGGGAGGATCGAGGAACGCCTTGCCCAGGGCCACGTCCTGCGTGAAACGGATGCGCTCCGCGGGCTGGGCTTGGCCGCGTGGGATGGCGGTGCGATACAATCCCGAAGACGAGAGGACAAAAAGGGTTTCCCCGCGGGCCACGGCTTTCAAGTATGAGCGGACCGGCAGGCCCTGCTCGGGGCCGAAGCGCTGGACCTGGGGCTTGGTCGGATCCGAGCCGGCAAAAAGAAGCCGCAGCAGGCCGCGGGTCTCGGTGCCGGCCCAGAGATCGCCCCGGCTGTCCTGGGCAATGCTGCGAATGTTGTCCTCGATAGCCTCGATCCTGCCCAGCAGCCGCCAGCGGCCCGCCGTGCGCTGGTACACCTCCATGCCCCCGGCCGCGAGTCCGGCGAAAAGATGGCCGGGCCATTGCCTGGAGGCGGCCAGGCAGTAGGTGGTGGCGCTGGGCCCCTGGGCTTTGACGGCCGCGTCGGCGCGGATGTTGAACAAGCCGCTGGCGGTGGCCGCCATGAGGTCGCCGTCGACGTCGAGGAGCTGCCAGATTTGCGCCGGGCTGCCTTTCAGCGGCGCGAAAACGGGACGGTCGTCCTGCAGGGCGAAGCGCCGGGGCGCCTGCAGCAGCAGGCCCTCGAAGGTGCCGACGACCATGCGCCCCTGGTGGAAGCGGGCGCAGATGCTGATGCCGCGGATGTTGTTGCGGGCGTCAAAGAACGAACTGGCCTCGCCCAGCTCGATGTGGGAGATCCCGGCGTTGCTGCAGCACCACAAATTGCCGGCGCGGTCCAGGAACAGGTTCAGCGCCGTATTGTCCAGCAGGTCGCTGCTGGTATTGATGCTGCGGGTGACCCGGCCGCTCTCGTCGAAGATGGCGATGCCCCCCCTGACGCTGCAGACGGCGAAAACGTCTGCGCCCAGAGGTACGAGCCTGTAAATGAACCCGTTGCCGACCTTGATGAATTCGTCCAGTTCGCAGGCAAACGGCGTCACCATGTCCGCGGGCGCCGGCCGGGAAGGATCGTAGCGCTGGGCCGCCTCGTCCCAGAGGGGCTCAAGATCGATGCGCAGGAAATCGCCGCTGGCTCGTCCCGCCAGCAGCTGGTGGCGGCGGGCCCGCCCGGCGCCCCGGGCTGGCTGGACCGCTTGGGCCCCGGCCTCCCTCCTCCCCTGACCCGGCTGGCCGAACGGGGCCAGGGCGATGCGCGTGCCGTTGTACACGCCGTCCAGCTGGGGGATGGGCAGCGCCTTGTCCCCGGCCAGGACGCACACCCCCCTGTCCGCGTCGGCGTAGAAAACGTGGCCGTTCAGCAGGCAGGCCTGCGACGAGGCGAAGCGGCCGGCGAGGACCGTGATCCGGCCGCCGTGCAGGCGGAAGATGCGGCTGCGGGTCAAAAAGTAGACGCCGTCAACCGCGCTCACCACCTGCCAGACATCGGCGAAGGCCCGGGCGGCGGCGGGAATGGCGTCGCCAAGGGAGACGGCGAAAACCTCGCCGGACGGCGACGCCGCCACGTACCCGAAATCGTCCACCGAGCCGTAAAAAAGGGTTCCGTCCGGGCCGAAAGCCAGGTCGCGGACGGTGGCGTTCCCGGGCACGGGGATCAGGCGCCAGTGCTGGCCGTCGAACTCCAAAATCCCGGCATTGTTGGCAAAATACATGATGCCGCGGCGGTCCTGCACTGCCGCCCAATTCTGGGAGAGCGCCTGAAATTTCTCGGTCTCATAGTTGGTGATGACCGGCGCACCGAGTTTCTGCGCCGGAACAGGCAGCGCCGCGGCGGCGATCAGGATCAGCCCCGAAAGGAAAGAAGCCCTGCGTCTCATGGTTCGTCCGCGCTGCGGCTGGGTTGCGGAAGTCCCCTTTCCATCACGGGCATTCTAGGGCGCGGCCATGCGAAAGTCAACCCGGAGGTTCGCCGCGCCCTCCGCCGGCCGGCGAATTGACATCCCACGCCGACATTCTTATACTGGCAGCATTGACCGAGGAGGCTGCAATGGACGCGCAAAAGAAACTGCCCGGCAAGACGGTCCTGCTGGGCGGCATCCTGATCCTGGCCGGCCTGCTGGTGCTGCTGGCCAACCTGGACGTTTTCGCCGTCGACTTCAACCTGGGCGACTGGTGGCCGCTGATCCTGATCGTCCTGGGCGTGGTGCACCTGGTCGAGAGCAGAAACCCGCTCGACTTCTCGGGCCTGTTCCTGCTGCTGCTGGGCGGCGTCTTCCTGGCGGCAGAGCTCGACGCCATCCGCTGGGGCGACGTCTGGCGCTGGTGGCCGGCGGTGCTGATCCTGCTCGGGGTCTCCATCCTCTTCCGCGGCAAGCCTGCCATGCTGCCGGGCAGCGTCCGCGGCAGCGCGGCCAGCGGCGAGCCCAGCCTGCAGGTGAACAACATCCTCGCCGGCAGCGACCGCCGCGTCACCAGCCAGGAATTCAAGGGCGGCGACGTCGCC
>CAYXCX010000198.1:0-4053 GCA_964463405.1 uncultured Clostridia bacterium | reverse complement strand
TGAAGATATAGATATGTCGTTTATTTCTTTTCACTATCACTATCACTATCACTATCACTATAAAAAATGAGGAACCTCATTTTTTATCTTCCGCCAGATCCTCTTCCTCGTCGTAGCCGACCCGCTCGTCCTGGTCCTCGATGACCACGCGGCCGCCTCCCGTCTCCTCGTAGGAGAGGCAGCACATCAGCCGGCCGCACATGCCGGAGATCTTGACCGGGTTCATGTTCAGGTTCTGGCGCTTGGCCATCTGCAGGGTGATCGGCTCCAGGCTGGTCAGGAAGGTCTTGCAGCAGAGCTGGCGGCCGCAGATGCCCACGCCGCCGATCATCTTGGCCTCGTCGCGGATGCCGATCTGGCGCATCTCGATGCGCATGCGGAACTTGCGCGCCAGGTCCTTGACCAGGTCGCGGAAGTCGATGCGCCCCTCGGAGGTGAAGTAGAAGATGGCCTTGCGCTCGCCGGTGAAGAAGGTGACGCGCACGAGCTTGATGGGGATCTCGCGCTCGCGGATGCGGTTCTGGCAGTACTCGTAGGCGCGCCGCTCCTCGCGCTCCTTGCGGGCGAAGCTCTCGATGTCGCGCGGCTCGGCCAGGCGCAGGATCTCGGGGATGCGCGCCAGCCCCTTGCGGTCGCTGAAGGTGTCGCCGAATTGCCGGACCACCTTGCCCAGCTCCTCGCCGGTGAGCGACTGGATGATCACGCTGTCGTCCAGGCGGATGTTCTCCTCGCGGGTGCGGAAGTGCAGCAGGTCGCGGCGGCTGGGGATCTTGACCAGGATGACCTTATCCATGGCTCCTCCGCTTGCCGCCCAGCTGGGAATAGCAGTTGATGAACTCCAGGATCAGCACGCGGGCGTTGAGGTTGCGCTGGATGTCGCGCAGCAGGTACTCCATCTTGCGGATGAGGAAAAATATATCGTCGATCCGGTTCAGGGCCGCCAGTTCCATCAGCTTGTCCTTGTAGTCGGGATTGACGAGCGTCCCGCTTGCGGGATCGATCATCAGCACCATTATATCGCGCAGCAGCACGGAAATCAAGTTGACCATCTCGCGGAAGTAGGCCACGAACTTCTCGCGCACGCGGCTGCGGTCGTACAGGTCCAGCAGGATGTCCTCGACCTCGCCCTGGCGCATGAGCCGCTCCAGGATGGCGAGCATGGCGCGGCGCTTCTCCTCCATCTCGCGCCACTCGGCCGCGCCGAGCTCCTCGGCGCTCTGGGCGTTGAAAAAAGCCATCAGGCGGGCCTTTTCCGGGTCGACGCCGCGGCGCTGCAGGTCGATCTTGACCTCGTGCTGCGACAGCGGCATGAACTTGAGGATCTGGCAGCGCGACTGGATGGTGGGCAGGATCAGGTTCAGGTTCTGGGTCAGCAGGACGAACAGGTTGCTGGCCAGCGGCTCCTCCAGCGTCTTGAGGAAGGCGTTGGCCGCCGACTCGTTCAGCTTGTGGGCCTCGCGCAGGATGAAGACCCGGCGGTCGCCGTGCAGCGGCCGCTGGCTGGCGCCGGCGATCAGCTCGTCCAGCTGCCCCTTGCGGTAGAACTGCCCCTCCGGGGCCAGCACCTGCACGTCGGGATAGAGGCCGCGGTCGATGGCCAGGCAGGGGCGGCAGCGGTCGCAGCAGTCGGCTCCCCCGCCCTGCTGGCAGCAGAGGGTCTTGGCGAAGTTCAGGGCGAACTGCAGCTGGTGGTGGGGGTCGGGGCCGGAAAAGATCAGGCTGGTGGGCACGCGCTCGCTGCGCAAATAGCCGGCCAGGGTGGCTTTGATGCGGGCGTTGCCTATGATCTCAGCTAAAGACAAGGGTTCTCGCTCCGTAGCGTGCGATCACGCGTGATGTCAGGCAAATGGTACCACAATTCCGGGTTGGGAGAAAGGCTGAACTCCGTGACGCGTGACGCGTGACGCGTGACAAGTAACAGCCATGGGATGAAAAATCTAGAATCCCAAGCATTATATCCAAAAAAATATTCAAATGTCATCAATAACATCCCTTTCAAGTCTCATCCTCTCCGTTTTGTCACTAAAGTTTGGAATTACCTGGCATTTTCCCACTTGGCAGCATGCATCACGATCGATCTCTAATGCTCGCTACTCGTCACGCGTCACGCGTTACGCGTCACGATAGCTCGCCGGCTGTCAGCTTCCTTTTCAAATACTTGCCTGTAATTGAGTTCTTGCATCTAACCAGGCCGGCGATATCACCTTGGTATACGATCCTGCCGCCGTGGCGGCCGCCGCCGGGCCCCAGGTCGATGACGTGGTCGGCCACGCGCAGCACCTCCAGGTTGTGCTCGATGACCACCACCGTGTGGCCGCGGGCCAGCAGGGCGCGGAAGACGTCGATCAGCTTGCGCACGTCGTCGAAGTGCAGGCCGACGGTGGGCTCGTCCAGGATGTAGACGGTGGGGCTGCCCGAGCCGCGGGCCAGCTCCTTGGTCAGCTTGATGCGCTGCGACTCCCCGCCGGAGAGGGTCTGCGAGCCCTGGCCCAGGCGCAGGTAGCCCAGGCCCACGTCGTTCAGGATGCGGATCTTCCTGGCCAGCATGGGCACGGCGGCGAAGAGCTCGTGGGCCTCGCTGGCGGTCAGGTCCAGGACGTCGGCGATGGAGCGCCCCTTGTACTTGACCTGGCGCGTCTCGGAGTTGTAGCGCTCGCCGGCGCACACCGGGCAGGTGACCTCCAGCTGCGGCAGGAAGCTCATCTGCAGCCGGCGCACCCCCAGCCCCTCGCAGGCCTCGCAGCGGCCGCCGCGCACGTTGTAGCTGAAGCGGGCCTGGGCGTAGCCGCGCAGCCGCGCCTCGGGCAGGGCGGCGAACAGGGCGCGGATCAGGGCCATGATGCCGATGTAGGTGGCCGGCGAGGAGCGCGAGTTCTTGCCGATGGCCGCCTGGCTGACCATCAGCACGCGCTTGACCCGCTCCAGGCCGCGGACCGCCCCCCAGGCCAGGCGCGGGTTCTCCGCCGCCGCGCCGTCCAGCTCGCGGCGCAGGATGGGGGCCAGGGCGTCGACCACCAGCGAGCTCTTGCCCGAGCCCGAGACGCCGCTGACCACGGTCAGGCGGTTGAGCGGCAGCCTCAGCTCCACTCCCGCCAGGTTGTTCAGGCGGATGTCGGCCACCTCGAGCCAGTGCCCGGCGGCGGCGCGGGGCGGCGGCGCCTCGATGCGCAGGCGGCCGTAGACGTAGGCCGAGGTCAGCGAGCGCGCCGCCTTCTCGAAGCCGGCGATGGGGCCGGCGTACATCAGCTGGCCGCCGTTCTCGCCGGCGCCGGGGCCGATGTCGACGACGTAGTCGGCGCTGCGGATCGTCTCCTCGTCGTGCTCGACCACCACCAGGGTGTTGCCCATGTCGCGCAGCCGGCGCAGGATGGCCAGCAGGTTCAGCTGCTCAGAAAAGTGCATGCCGATCGAGGGCTCGTCCAGCACGTAGACGATGCCATTCAGGCCGAAGCCGATCTGCGAGACCAGCCGCGCCCGCTGCAGCTCGCCGCCGGAGATGGTGTCGATGCGGCGGTTGAGGGAGATGTAGCCCATCTTCAGGGCGGCGAACGACTCCAGGCGCTGCAGCAGCTGCGGCAGCAGGGCGCGGGTGACCTCGGCCTCGCCGGCCTCCGGGCGCACCCGGCGGAAAAACTCCAGCAGGTCGGCGGCCTCCATCTCCCCCAGCTCGTGGATGGTGGCGCCGCGGAAGCGGAAGGCCAGCGCCTCGGGGCGGAAGCCGCTGCCGCCGCAGGCCGGGCAGGGGCGGCCCGCCCCCTCCTGCCCCGGCGGACGGCCGCCGCCCTGGCATTCCGGGCAGGCCCCCTCCGGCGAGTTGAGCGAGAAGGTGCCGGGCTGGGGCTCGGCCAGCGACAGGTCGCACTGCGGGCAGTAGAGGCGGCCGGAAAAAAAGGCCTGCTCGTCGCCGCAGCGGGCCAGGATCTCGCCGTCGCCCTCGTTCAGCGCCAGGGTGACGGCGTCGGCCAGGCGGGCCTCCGCCCCGGCCTCGACGTCCACGGCGTCGATCTGCACGGCGATGCGGTGGCGGGCATGGCGCTCCAGCCTGGGCGGGTC
>CAYXCX010000197.1:0-4062 GCA_964463405.1 uncultured Clostridia bacterium | reverse complement strand
CGCCCCGCAGGGGCGGGCCCTGGTCTCGCTGGAGAACCGCTCGCGGGTGCTGAAGCAGATGTGGGTCGGCACCCAGAGCGGCGAGAACCGCTTCACCATCGACCTGGACGCCGCCATGGCCCCCAACCTCTATGTCCACGTCACGCTGTTGCAGCCGCATGCCGGCCGCAAGAGCGACACGCCCATCCGCCTCTACGGAGTCATCCCCGTCCTGGTCGACGATCCGCAGACCCAGCTGGAGCCGGCGCTGCAAACGGCCGGCGAGCTGAAGCCCAACGAGGAGTTCCAGGTCGCCGTGAGCGAGAAGTCGGGGCGGCCCATGACCTATACCGTGGCCGTGGTCGACGAGGGGCTGCTGGGGCTGACCCGCTACGCCGCCCCCGACCTGCGCAAGAGGTTTTACAGCCGCGAGGCGCTGGGCGTCCTCACCTGGGACCTGTTCGATGACGTGGCCGAGGCCTACGGCGCCGACCTGTCGCGGCTGCTGGCCCTGGGCGGCGACGAGGAGGGCGGCGCCGCCGCCGGCGAGAAGAAGCAGCGGCGCTTCCCGCCGGTCGTCCTGTTCGCCGGCCCCTTCGCCCTGGAGGCGGGGAAAAAGGCCGAGCACCGCTTTGCCATGCCCCAGTACGTGGGCGCGGTGCGCGCCATGGTCGTGGCCGGCGACGGCCGCGCCTTCGGCGTCGCCGAGAAGTCGCTGCCCGTGCGCCAGGACCTGATGATCCTGCCCACGCTGCCGCGGGTGGCCAGGCCGGGCGAGAGCTTCGACCTGCCGGTGTCGGTCTTCGTCAGCCGCGCCGACATCCGCCGCGTCCAGGTGCAGATCGATCCCGGCGACCGCTTCCTGGTCGACGGGCCCAGGATCAAGACCGTCGAGTTCTCCCGCCCCGGCGACGAGATGGTCTTCTTCCCGGTCACGGTCGCCAACGGCGTCGGCCAGGGCGTCATCCAGCTCCGCGCCAGCAGCGGCACGCGCAAGGCCGAAAGCCGCACGGCGCTGCCCATCCTGGCCGCCAATCCCCGCCTGCTGCAGACCCTGCGCCTGGAAGTGCCGCCGGGCCAGAACCGCTCGCTGGCCGTCAAGCCTTTCGGCGTGCCGGGGACCAACGACCTGATCCTGGAGTATTCCACCCTGCCGCCGTTCCAGCTGCAGAAGCGGCTGCAGTTCCTGATCCACTACCCCCACGGCTGCCTGGAACAGACGCTCTCCACCGCCTTTCCCCAGCTCTATTTGAAGCACCTGGTCAAGCTCGACGAGGGGCAGCTGAAAAGGGTCGAGGCGCACATTGCCGCGGCCATCGAAAAAATGCGCGGCTTCCAGGCGCCGGGCGGCGGCTTTTCCTACTGGCCCGGCGAATACGAGGTTCACCAGTGGACCTCCTCGTACGCCGGCCATTTCCTGGTGGAGGCCCAGCGCCTGGGCTACCGTGTGCCGGCCGCCATGCTCGATGCCTGGAAAAAGCACCAGCGGGGGCTGGCCAACTCCTGGACCGCAGGCCCCGAGACCGGGCGCCTGCTCCAGGCCTTCCGCCTCTATACGCTGGCCCTGGCCGGGTCTCCCGACCTGGGGGCCATGAACCGGCTGCGCGAGGGCGGTGCGCTGGAAAGCCCGGCCGCCGTCCTGCTGGCAGGAGCCTTCCAGGCCTGCGGCCAAGGCGAGGCCGCCCGCGACCTGCTGGCCGCCTGCTCGTGGCAGGTCGCCTCCTACCGCGACGACCTCCGCACCTTCGGTTCCGAATTGCGCGACAAGGCGGTCATGGCGCGCACGCTGGCGGAGATGGGCCAGGGCGACCGCGCCCGCAAGTTCGTCGACGAGATCGTCCAGGCCCTGGGCAGCGACACCTGGTTCTCCACCCAGGAGACGGCCTACGCCCTGATGGCCGTCGCCGCCTTTTACGGCGGCTCGCCCGCCAGGCCTTTCCGCTTCCGGGCCGGCTGGCAGGGGGAGAAAGGGCGCGATGTCGAGGCCGCCGTCCCCTTCCACCAGCAGGCGTTTTCGCCCTTCAGCGGCGGTGAGCGGACGCTGGCGGTGAACAACCCCGGCGACAAGACCCTGTACGTGACCGCCACCCTCGCCGGCGTGCCGCCCGCCGGCGGCGAGCAGGCGCGCGAGAACAACCTGCGCCTGGAGGTCGTGTTCCGCGACGGCAGCGACAACGCCATCGACCCGGCGCGCCTGGCGCAGGGCAGCGACCTGAAAGTGGAGGTGAGCGTCACCAACCTGGGCCGGCAGAAGCTGCACAACCTGGCGCTGACGCACATCGTCCCGGCCGGCTGCCAGATCGCCAATCCCCGCCTCTTCACCGATGCGGCCGGCGGCGGCCAGCACGACTACCAGGACGTGCGCGACGACCGCATCCTCACCTACTTCAGCCTGGACGCCGGCGCCAAGAAGACGTTCACCGCCGTTCTCAACGCCTCCTACGGCGGCCGCTTCTACAGCCCGGGCATCGCCGTGGAGGCGATGTACGACGCGGCCTTCCACGCCAACTCGGCCGGCCGATGGGTGGAGATCCGGCGCTGATCCGGTTCTGGCGGCGGCGGCGCCGGCTGCTGGCGGCGCTGGCCGCTTGCGCGCTCCTGGCCCTGCTGCTGGCCTGGTGGGCGGCGCCGCGCCCCCTGTTCCATGATCCGCTCTCGCCGGTCCTGCTGGCCGCCGACGGCCGGCTGCTGGGGGCGCGCCTGGCCGCCGACGAGCAGTGGCGCTTTCCCCCCGGCGCGGCCTTGCCCGACCGCTTCGTCCAAGCCCTGGTGCAGTACGAGGACCGCCGCTTCTTCCGCCACCGCGGCGTCGATCTGCGAGCCGTCGTCCGCGCCCTGAGGACGAACCTGCGCCGCCGCGGCGTGGTCAGCGGCGGCAGCACCCTGACCATGCAGCTGGTGCGCATCAGCCGCAAGAACCCGCCGCGCACGGTTGGCGAAAAACTGCGCGAGATGGCCCTGGCGCTGCGCCTGGAGCTTTCGCGCTCCAAACGGGAGATCCTGGCCCTGCACGCGGCCAACGCGCCCTTCGGCGGCAACGTCGTGGGCCTGGACGCCGCCTCCTGGCTCTACTTCGGCCGCCCGCCGCGGGACCTGAGCTGGGCCGAGGCGGCCTTCCTGGCCGTGCTGCCCAACGACCCCAAACTCGTCGCCGGCGCCGCCAACCGCCGGCTGCTGCTGGCCAAGCGCGATCGCCTTTTGCGGCTGCTGAGCCGGCGCGGGCGGCTCTCGCGGCTGGAGCTCTCCCTGGCCCTGGCCGAGCCGCTGCCCGAGAGGCTGCGCCCGCCGCCGCGCCTGGCCCCGCACCTGCTCGACACCCTGGCGGCGCGCAGCGGCAGCGGGCGGCCGTTCCGCTCGCTGCTCGACGCCGGGCTGCAGGCCACGCTGTCGCGCATCGTCCAGGCCGGGGGCGAGCGGCTGCTGGCTGTCAACGTCCGCAACCTGGCCGCCCTGGTCGTGGACAACCGCCGCGGCGCGGTGGCGGCCTATGTGGGCAACGTCGCCCGCGGCGGGCCGCCGCAGGGGCAGGACATCGACCTGATCCGCCGCCCGCGCAGCAGCGGCAGCATCCTCAAGCCCTTCCTGTACGCCGCCATGCTGCAGGAGGGCGGACTCGCGCCCGCGACGCTGGTCGCCGACACCCCGTCCCATTTCGCCGGCTACGTGCCGGAGAATTTCGACCGCCGCTTCCGCGGCGCCGTGCCGGCGCGCGACGCGCTGGCCTGGTCGCTGAACATCCCGGCCATCCTCATGCTGCGCCAGTACGGCATCCCGCGCTTCTACAACCTGCTGTCAAAATGGGGAATCACCACCCTCTCGCGGCCGCCGGGCGGCTACGGCCTGACGCTGATTTTGGGCGGCGCCGAGACCACGCTGTGGGAGGTGACCGGCCTCTACGCCGGCCTGGCGCAGCTGGCCCTGGGCGACGCCGGAAGGCGCAGCGAAATGCGCCTGCTGCAGGACGAGCCGCAGCGCCGCCTGCGCATGAACGATTTGGGGCCGGGCGCCGCCTACCTGACCCTGCAGGCCCTGACCCAGGTCAACCGCCCCGACGACTGGGGGAATTGGCGGGAATTCTCCTCC
>CAYXCX010000196.1:0-4069 GCA_964463405.1 uncultured Clostridia bacterium | reverse complement strand
GTGCCCTTTGGAGAGGCTGCAAGGGCCTCCTTGAGCTTGTCGATGTCGCGGAAGACGTTGTTCTGGAAGGTGTCGATGCGGTTGAGCAGCAGCTGCACCTTCTCGTTGATCACCTTCTCGATGAAATTGCGGATGTCCTCGTTTTTCATGTTTCCTCCATGCCGGGCTACACGCCCGCCTCCAGCCGGCTGGCCAGGAGCTCGGGCAGGCCGGCGTCGCGGATCTTCTTCTGGGTCTTGCCCACCTCGTAGGTGAAGCGGTTGAAACTGATTTCCATCTTGGCCGAATCGAAGACGATGTAGCTCGACGCCGGGTTCTTGTCGCGCGGCTGGCCGATGGAGCCGGGGTTGATCAGGTAGCGGGTGTTGCGGTCGAGCTTGACGCGCGCGTTCTCTCCCAGGGGCACGGCGTCCAGCTTCTCGTTGCGCAGGTAATAGATGATGGGGAAATGGGTGTGGCCGAAAAAGCCGATCGAGGTGGTCATGAAGCGGAAGGACTCGACGGCCTCGAACTGCGAAAACACGTAGTAGTCCTCGTCGAAGGTGGAGCCGTGGCAGATGGTGATGAAGCGGTCGACGACCTGCGGCCCCTTGGGCAGCTTTTTCAGGTACTGGACGTTGGCCGGCGCAATCTTCAGCTTGCTCCACTCCGCGGAGAAGGCGGCGGCCGGATTGAACAGGGCCGAGGACTCGAGGTCGGCGATCACCTTGTCGTGGTTGCCGCGCACCGCGCGCAGATGGGGCAGCTGGCGGAACTGGGTGAGCACGCCGTCGGGATCGGGCCCGTAGCCGACCAAATCGCCCAGAAACAGGATCTTGTCGACGCCTTTGGCCTTCTTCTGGGCCAGGAACTTCTCGAAGGCCTCGAGGTTGCTGTGGATGTCACTGAATACGAGATAGCGCACGGTTCACCGCGTGGTGCATGAGGTCGGCATGATAGGAGCTGCGGACGAACGGTCCCGCCTCCACGGCCGCGAAACCCAGCTGCAGCGCCTCCTGCTTGAGCTCGGCGAACTCCGCGGGCGCCCAATAGCGGGCAACCGGCAGGCAGCGCCGCTCGGGCTGCAGGTACTGGCCGATGGTCAGGGCGTCGACGCCGGCCTGGCGCAGGCGGCGCAGCAGCTCGCCGAGCTGGGCGCGGCTCTCCCCCAGCCCGACCATCAGCCCGCTCTTGGTGATCCAGCCCCGTTCCTTGGCGCGGGCCAGGATGCGCAGCGAATCGGCGCAGGCCGCGGCGCGGCTGTTCACCGCCGGGTAGAGGGCGGGCACCGTTTCCACGTTGTGGGCCAGAACGTCGGGCCCGGCGTCCAGGACGCAGTCGAGCAGCTCGCTTCTTCCGGAGAAGTCGGGAACCAGCACCTCGACGCGCATGTCCGGCCGGTCGGACTTGAGCCGGGCGACGACGGCGGCAAAATGGCCGCTGCCGCGGTCGGCCAGGTCGTCGCGGGTCACCGAGGTGACGACGGCGTAGGACAGGCCCATCAGCGCCGCCATCTCGGACAGCTTGGCCCCCTCGTCGGGGTCCAGCGGCCGCGGCGCGCCGGCGGCCACGGCGCAGAAGCGGCAGTCGCGGCTGCAGACGTCGCCCATGATCAGGAAGGTGGCGTTGCCGCCGTTCCAGCACTCGTGGGCGTTGGGGCAGCGGGCGCTCTGGCAGATGGTATGCAGCCCGCGCTTTTCCAGCTTGCGCTTCAGGGCGAAATAGGCGTCGCCGCCGGGCAGGCGCGCCTTGAGCCAGGCGGGCTTTCTGCCGGCAGCTGCGGTTGGCTGCGCCATGCGCGTCACCGCCTGGGCCGGACCAGCAGCAGCTCGGTCTGCGGCCGCGACAGGTATTCGGCGCCGTTGGCGGTGAGGACGGCCATCTCCTCGACCGTGGCCACGCCGAAATCCTTGACGTAGATGCGCGGCTCGATGGTGAACACCTGGTCCTTTTCCAGGGGCATGAAGGGCAGCTGGCCGTAGCGTTCCCAGGCCGGTCCCAGCAGGGCGCCGCCGTCGTGGGCGTCGCGCCCCACCTGGTGGCCCAGGGCGTGGGGATACTCGTCGTAACCGCTGGCGACGATGTGGCCGCGGGCGACGGCGTCGACGTCGACCCCGCGCGCGCCGGGCTTGAGCGCCGCGAAGGCCTTGGCGATCGCCTGCAGCAGCACGGCGAAGCCGCGCTGCACCTCGGGCGGCGCCGCCTTCTCCCCCGGGCGCAGGATGTACCAGGTGCGCTGCAGGTCGGAGCAGTATTTGTCGACCTTGACCCCGAAGTCGATGTTGAAGATGTGGCCTGGCTTGAGCTCGTTGCCGGTGGGGGCCGAGTGGGCCCCGACCTCCTGCGGGCCCGAGAAGACGGCCGGGCAGCTGTCGGCGTGCCAGGCGGCGGGCAAGCCCATTTTTTCCCGCCGGGCGCTGATCCAGGCCGCCAGCTCCCTTTCGCTCATTCCCGGCCTGACCGCCCGGCCGACCCGGTCGTAGATGGCGACCGTGATCTCGCAGGCGCGGCGCAAACGGCGCAGTTCCTCGGCCGACTTGCGGCCGCGCAGCTTGGCGATGATGGCCTCGGCCGAGACCAGGCGCTCGCCGTAGCCGCTGCCCTGCAGCAGTTCCAGCAGCTTGAGGTAGTTGCCGTGGGTCAGGCCGTCGGCGGCGGCGCAGTCGGGCGAATAGTCGATGGCGATGCGCCGCGGCTCCAGGCGCCGCAGCAGGCGCAGCAGGTCCTCCTGCGGGCTGCCCTTGTAGGCCGAGACGGTGTCGAACAGGCCCGAGCGGCGGAACGTCTCCACGTCCAGGTTGCCGACGACGGCGTGCTTTTCGCCGTTGCGCGCGAACAGGAAGAACGAGAGCCAGGTGGCGTGCTGGCCGACGACGTAGTCCATGACCGGGTCGGAGATGATCCCCGACTCGCGGTCGATGACCAGCCACAGGTCGACGTCCAGCTCGCGCAGGATCTCGATGGCCTGGGCGATCTTTTCCCGCTCCATCAATCTTCCCTCTTGGCGCTGCGCGAATCCAGGTAGAGGTAGACGGCCAGGGCGATGAACATCACCAGGGCGATCGCCTCGCCGCGGGCGGATGCCGCCCAGCCCAGGACCGGGAAGCTGTCGGCGAACTTCCACTCCAGGATGGCGCTGACCACCCCGATGATGGCGCCGCCGGCGATGAAGCCCGAGGCGATCAGGATGCCCTTGTCGTAGCGCTTGCCGGCCAGCAGCTTGTCCTGGCTGGAGCGGGAGATCATGTGGGCGATCAGGCCGCCGATGACCAGCGGCAGGTTCAATTCCAGCGGGATGTACATGCCCAGGGCGAAGGCCAGCGGCGGCACGCCGATGAATTCCATGATCAGGGCGGTGAGCAGGCCGACGCCGTAGAGGAGCCAGGGCACCTGCGCCCCCGGGTTCATCAGCGGCTGGATCAGGGCGGCCATGGCGTTGGCCTGGGGCGCCGCCAGGGCGTCGGGGCCGGAAAAGCCGTAGGTCTGGTTCAGCAGCAGGATGACCAGGCCGACGGTCAGCGCCGACACGAACACGCCCAGGAGCTTGAATTTCTGCTGCTTGACCGGCGTGGAGCCGAGCCAGTAGCCGATCTTCAGGTCGGTGATGAAGCCGCCCGACATGGACAGGGCCGTGCAGACCACGCCGCCGATGAGCAGGGCGGCGTACATGCCGTACTCGCCGCTGAGCCCGGCGGCGACCAGCACCAGGCTGCTCAGGATCAGGGTCATCATGGTCATGCCCGAGACCGGGTTGGTGCCGACGATGGCGATGGCCCGCGCCGCCACCGAGGTGAAGAGGAAGCTGATCACGAACACGGTGACGGTGGCGATCAGGCCCAGCCGCAGCGGCTGCGGCACGGGCTGCAGCACCGAAAAGCTGAAGAACACCCAGATGACCGCCACCGTCAGCACCAGGCCGAAGATGACGGTTTTCATGCTCAGGTCGGCCTGGGTGCGGGGGGCTTTTTCGTCGCCGGCGGCCGACTTGCGCAGCATCTGCTTGAAGCCCATGCCGAAGGCCTGGACGATGATCTTGGAGGACTTGATGATGCCGATGATGCCGGCCATGGCGATGGCGCCGATGCCGATG
>CAYXCX010000195.1:2598-4096 GCA_964463405.1 uncultured Clostridia bacterium | reverse complement strand
AGAAAAAGGCAAAAGCAGGAATACTTGAAATAAATTACTGGGTGCTTGAAATGAAACGAATTCTCAAGGCAAAAGGCAAAAGTAAAAAGGCAAAAGGGAAAAGCCTTTTGTCGTGATGGGTTTGTCATAGATCGTTCATTGCTGTTGCCAACACTAACACTAACACTAACACTAACACTAAGCGATCTCCTAGATCTTCTCTCTTCTTCTCCTGTGATGGCGAATGGCCCTCCTGTGCACCTCGTCGCGGACGTTCTGCAGCAGGTGGCGCAAGGGCGATCCCCGTTCCGGCACCCATGACGAGCCGTCCTCCAGGAACACCCGCTCCTCGTTCTTGGCCAGGGCGATCACGTCGGCGTCCAGCCCGGTCGCGCGCTTCAGGCGCAGCGCCTCGCCCAGCTGCGGCAGGCCGCCGTCGACCAGCAGCAGGTCGGGGCGCTCGGGGTCGTGTCCCAGGCGCCGGGACAGGACCTCGCGCAGCGCCCCGGTGTCGCCGGGCGCCGCGCCGCGGATCAGGTAGCTGCGGTACAGGCGCTTCTCCGGCCGGCCGTCCAGGAAGACGACGCGGGCGCCGACGCGGTTGCGCTCGCCCAGGTGCGAGATGTCGTAGCCCTCGATGCGCGCGGGAAAACGGCGCAGGCGCAGCGTCCGCTGCGCCTCGCGTCCCAGCGCCTGGAAATCGCTCTTCTGCACGAACAGGGCCAGGTTCCTCTCGGCCAGGTCCAGCAGGCGCCGCGGCTCGCCGCGGCGGGGAACGCGGAGCGCGACGCGGGGGCCGCGCCGCGCGAGGAGGCCGGCCAGAGCCGCCGCCGCAACCGGCAGCCGGGAAACGGCGACCTCGCCGGGCAGGGGGCGCAGGCGGTAATAATCGAGGAGAAACTCGCGCAGCGCCTCCTCCTCGGTGTCGCACAGCGTCGGCAGGTGGAAGAATTCGCCGCGGCTGACCCGGCCCTCCCTCTGGCCGAAGACGGCGTAGTACCCCTCCCGCCCCAGCAGGGAGGCGGCGATGGCGTCGCGGTCGCGGCGGCCGCGGCCGGCGACGAAGTGGCGCAGCGAAAAGCCGCCGAGCGCCTCCAGGTCCTCCTTGGCCCGCTGCGCCCCCTCGAAATCCAGGCGCGCCGCCAGGGCAGCCATGCGCCGGCGCAGCCGGGCCGCGGCCCGCCCCTTGCGCCCCTTGAGCAGGTCGACGGCGGCGGCGACCTGGCGGGCGTATTCGCCGCGGCCGACGCGGCCGGCGCAGGGGGCGGAGCAGCGCTCGATGTGGTGGTACAGGCAGGGGATGCCCCTGGCGAACAGGCTCGCCTTGCAGGTGCGCAGGCGGAACAGGCGGTTGACGAAATCGATCAGCCGCCGCGCCCGCCGGGCGTCGACCAGCGGCCCCAGGGCGAAGCTGCCGGCGGCCAGGCGCCGCGAGTAGAAAATGCCGGGAAACTCGTCGGCCAGCGTGACTTCGACGAACGGGAAGACGATCCGGTCGCCCCGGCGGTCGTTCGACGCG
>CAYXCX010000195.1:0-2588 GCA_964463405.1 uncultured Clostridia bacterium | reverse complement strand
GAAGCTCTTGTCGTCCTTGAGGCGGACGTTGAACGGCGGCAGGTGGTTGTGCACCAGGTCGCTCTCCAGCAGCAGGGCGTCGGCTTCGCTGGCGGTGACGAGGATTTCCAGAGCGCACGCCTGCTCGAGCAGCCGCCGCAGCAGCGGCTCGTCTTTTCTCTGGAAATACTGGGAAACGCGCTTGCGCAGGTCGGCCGCCTTGCCGATGTACAGGGGCTTGCCCGCGGCCGACTTGAACAGGTAGACTCCGGGCCGCTCGGGAAGGGGGCCGCTACTCTTGAGCACCTGCGGCCGGGGCCGGCGGCACGCCCGCCTTCCGGATCCGCTCCGCCTGGCGCATCAGGCTGCGGACGCGGCGCTGGGCCTTTCGGGCGTACTTGGAGCCGGCGTGGCTGGCGATCACCCGCTGGAAGAAGGAGATGGCCGAGGCGCCGTCGCCCATGGCCGCATAGGTGCGGCCGGTGAAGTACAGCAGCTTGTCCATGCCCTGGAACTCGGGGTACTCGTCCATCACCTGCTTGAAGCGGGCGATGGCCCCCTCGTGGGACTTCATCAGGAAATTGTAATAGCCGATGCGGTAAAAGTGGGTGGCCAGGGTCTGCCGGTTCTCGTCGATCTTTTTCTTGGCCTCGCCGGCCTCGGGCGTCGCGGGATATTGCTCGATCACCCCCTCGAAGGCCTTGATGGCCCGGAAGGTGCTGGTCTGGTCGCGCCCGGGCCTGCGCACCTGCTTGAAATAGCACAGGCCGATCTGGTACTTGGCGTAAACGGCGTCGGGCGAGTAGGGAAAGAGGTTGACGTAGTCCTGGTACTCGGCGGCGGCCATGACCAGCGACGAGGGGTCGCGCTCCTTGAAATACGAGTCGGCGATGCCCAGCTTGGCCTTGTTGGCGTAGATCGAGTCGGGATAGAGCTGGCCGACTTCCTTGAAGAGCAGGCGGGCCTTCTCCGGGTTGCGGGTCATGTGCTTCAGGGCGTTCTCGTACATCATCTTGTCCGAGCCCCTTTCGCCGGGGTCGATGGCGACGGCCTTCTTGGACCGGCAGCCGCCGGCGGCCAGCATCAGAGACAGGGCGACAAGCAGGGCGGTTTTCTTCATGTTCGGCTCCATTGCAGTCGGTCGTGGAACTGGCGGATCTTGCCGGCGACGTCGCCGGCCTGGAACAGGGCGGTCCCGACCACGAACAGGTCGGCGCCGGCCTCTTTGAGCCGGGCGGCATTGTCGGGGTTGATGCCGCCGTCGACCTGCAGCAGGCAGGCGCAGCCGGCGGCGGCGATCTCGCGCTTCAACTGCGCCGCCCGCTCCAGGGTGGCGGGGATGAACGACTGGCCGCCGTAGCCGGCAAAGACGCTCATCAGCAGGACGTAGTCCAGCTCGGCCAGGAAGGGGCGCACCGCGTCCAGCGGCGTGTCGGGGTTCAGGACCAGGCCGGCGCGGCAGCCGCCGCCGCGGATGCGTCCCAGCAGCGCCCGGGCGGCCTCGGGGCCGGCGGCCTCGGCATGGAAGGAGATCCAGTCGACCCCTGCGGCCATGAAATGGGGCGCGGCCTTTTCCGGGTTGGCGACCATCAGGTGGGCGTCGAGGCGGAAGGAAAAGCGCGAGCGGATGGCGCGCGCCAGCGAGGGACCGAACGAGATCTGGTCGACGAAATGGCCGTCCATGACGTCCAGGTGGATGAAGTCGATGCCGGCGGCGGCGAAGGCCTGCAGCTTGCCCTCGAGGTCGAAGAAGCTCGTCGAGAGGATCGAGGGAAAGACGGGGTTCATTTGCTGACCTGGATGCCGATCTGGTTGCGGGCGCCGATCTCGAATCCGGGCGCCGGGTGCTGCTTGAGGATGATCCCGGGCCTGAGGCCGAAATAGGGCATCTCTTCTATCTTGGAGATCTTCAGGCCGCGGCTCTCGAAAAACACCAGCACCCTGGCCGCCTCCTTGCCGATCAGGTCGGGCATGACCCACGACACCCCTTCGCCGCCCCGGGAAATGAGCAGGTCGACGGCCGTCCCCTCGGCAACCCGGCCGCCGGCGGGCAGCGACTGGCTGAGCACCGTGTCGGGCATGGTCGCCGCGGCGGCCATGAAGGAGGTGTGGCCCTTTTTCAGCCGGCTCCTTTTCAGCAGCTTCTCGCCCTCCTTCTGGCTCAGCTTCACCAGCTGCGGGACGATCGTCTGCCCCACCTCGGTGGCGACGAAAACCTTGATGGCGGCTTTCTCCTTGACCCGGGTCTCGGGGGCGGGGAACTGGCTGACCACGGTGTTGGGGGCGTAGGCGCTGCCAAAATCGCCGACGACCTTCTTCAGATAGACGCCCTTCCTGGCCGCCAGGGCATAAGCATCGTTCAGGGACATGCCGGTCAGGTCGGGGGCGCCGACCTCGGCTCCCTTGACCAGCAGGCTGACGGTGAAGAACACGGTCAGGAAGAGGGCCAGGGAATAGGCGGCAAAAATGCCCGCAATTTTCCCTGCCAGCGCCATTTTTTTGCTCATCTGCGCCCTAATTTACCACAGGGAGCCCCGTTTTGCAAACCGCCGCAACGGCAAAAGCGTTCTCCTGCCTTCATTTCCGCAGGCGCAGCAGCCGCTCGGCCT
>CAYXCX010000194.1:0-4141 GCA_964463405.1 uncultured Clostridia bacterium | reverse complement strand
GGAGCCAAAAAGATCGCCGTGATCTTCGCCGCCGGCGAGATCGCCACCGGCCGCAGCGGCGGCGACTCCCTGCTGGGCGGCGACGTCATGGGCGCAGACACCGTGGCCGGCCAGCTGCGCCAGGCGCGCAACAACTCCGCGGTCAAGGCGGTGGTGCTGCGCGTCGACAGCCCCGGCGGTTCGGCCGTGGCCTCGGACGTCATCCTGCGCGAGGCCGAGCTGCTGGCCGCGAAAAAGCCGCTGGTCATCTCCATGTCGGACCTGGCCGCCTCGGGCGGCTATTGGATCTCGCTCTCCGCCCACAAGATCCTGGCCCATCCCGAGACCATCACCGCCTCCATCGGCGTCATTTCCGGCAAGTTCACGCTGAAGGGGCTGTACGACAAGATCGGCGTCAGCAAGGAGATCCTCAAGACCAGCGAATTCGCCGCCATGTATTCCGACTACCAGCCCTTCAGCGAGGGGGAAAAGAAGAAAGTCCAGGCGGACATGGAGCGCATCTACGCAAATTTCCTGGCCAAGGTGGCGCGCAACCGCAAGATGGAGACGGCGGCGGTGGACAAGATCGGCCGCGGCCGGGTCTGGAGCGGCCGCTCGGCGCTGGGGCTGGGCCTGGTGGACGGCTTCGGCGGCCTGAGCGCGGCCCTGGAGGAAGCGCGCAAGCTGGCGCGCATCCCGGCCGGCGAGAGGTTCGGCGTGCGCGTCTACCCGCAGAAAAAATCGCTCTTCGAGGCCATCTTCGAGATGGCCGACGTGCGGGCGGGCAGCCCGCTGGACGTCCAGGCGCGGCTGCGGGCCTACCGCAATTATTTCCCGGCCATGGCCATGCCCTTTGCGCTGCGCTGTTTCTGAACTTCAGGGCAGAACTCGGCTTACGGCGTACGGCACACGGCGTACGGCAACAAGCACAGGGACGAAACCAGAAGAGCGATGAAACCAACCAAGCAGCCTTAGGCGCACCGCGTAGAGAAAAAGTCCTGGTTTAAGTCATTTGCTCAAAATGCTTTCGCCAGAAGATTGGGACTTGATGCTCCCTTGAAATTTGGAATTTTTGCCTTGGAGACTTTTCTTCTGCCATCAGCCGTATGCCGTGTGCCGTACGCCAAGATCGTTGCGCTCTAGTCCCATTTCAAATCGTACTCCGACAGCGGCTGGAAGTTGGTCAGCGATTTGAGGATCTCCACCTTCACGTTCTTGCCGCCGGCGATTTCGATGGAGCGCTCGATCCAGCCGCAGATGCGGAACTCGGTGGTCTTCTCCAGCTCGGGGAAGTGGCTGATGCGGATGAGGCAATGGTTGGTGTCGCTGAGCGGCACGGTGATGGCGCAGGGGCGGTAGTAGGAGCCCAGGTACTCGCCGGCCTTCTCGACCAGGGTGTTGGTCTTGGGGATTTTCACCAGCAGCTTGAGCAGGCCGTGGAAGCGGTTGTCGGCGCTCATGCGCCCGAACTCCCAGGCGGCCTTCTTCAGGTCCCAATCGAAGAACAGCTGGGCGATGTTGGCCATGGGCTCGATCAGCGCCTCTTTGAGCGGGAACCAGGCCTCGGGGTTGATTTCGGACGTGTAGATGCGGCGGGCGGCCGGCGAGATCAGCTCCAGCCATTTTTTCAGCCCGTACTGCCCATATTTCTCCAGGATCATCTTGGGCGTCGAGGCGATGATCACCCCCTTGACTTCGGTCATGCTCCCTCCTTCATGGTTCCCGTTTCTCCTCACTTCAGCGGCTTTCCGGATTCATCAGCAGCGACATGGCTTCCTGGCGCGGGCCCAGGTTCTCGCGGAACACCCCGCGCACGGCCGAGGTGATGGTCAGCGCGCCCGGCTTCTTGATCCCGCGCATGGTCATGCACAGGTGTTCGGCCTTGATCACCACCATCACGCCCAGGGGATCGAGGGCCCGCGCCAGCGAATCGGCGATCTGCTTGGTCAGCCGCTCCTGGAGCTGCAGCCGCCGGGCCAGGAAATCGACCAGGTGGCCCAGGGTGTTCAGGCCGATGATGCGCCCCTTTTTGGGGATGTAGGCGATGCTGGCCCGCCCCGAAAAGGGGAGCAGGTGGTGCTCGCACATGGAAAAGATCGGGATGTCCTTCAGGATGACCATCTCGTCGTGCTTTTCCTCGGTGAGGCAGGTGAGAAAGCCGTCGGGCTCGCCGCCGGTCCCGGAGAGCACCTCGGCGAACATGGCCGCGGCCCGGCGCGGCGTTTCCTTCAGGCGGGGAGAGCCGGGGTCCTCGCCGACCCCTTCCAGCACCAGGGCCACGCCGCGCTTAATTTTTTCCAGGTCCATCTTGCTCCTGCATGGCGCCCTGAAACCGGGCCAGCGCCTCCTTGGCCGTGATGCCCAGGTCGGCGGCCAGGAGGCGGATGTCTTCGAATTCGGGCTTGACGTTCTTTTCCCCGTCGGGGGCGACGGAGGTTTTCAGGCGCACCTGCCGGCCGGCGACGCTCAGCGAGCGGCTCTGGCGCGGCAGGACCAGGCGCTCGGAGAAGCGCCAGCGCAGGCCGATGGCCGTGGTTTCGGCGAAGACGGCGGCGGTGACCTGCCGGCGCGCCTCGTCGCCGCAGAGGACGGTCAGCTGGAACCCCGGGCGGCCTTTCTTCATCAGCCCCGGGGCGATGAAGACGTCCAGGGCCCCGGCGGCGGCGATGCGCTCGGCGGCATGGGCCAGCAGCTCGGGGCTGATGTCGTCGAGGAAGCACTCCAGGACCCAGACGCCGTCGGCAACGGCGTCCTCCCTCTCGCACAGGACCGCGCGCAGCAGGTTGGCCGATCCGGGAAAAGACTTGTGCCCGCAGCCGTAGCCGGCGCGCAGCGGCCGGGCGGCGGCCGGCGAGACGGTCTGGCGGCCGAAGACGGTCAGGATGGCCGCGGCGGTGGGGGTCAGCCTCTCGTCCTCGACATCGCCGGCGCGGCAGACGAGCCCCGCGACCAGGCGCAGCACCGCCGGCGGCGGCACCGGCAGCACGCCGTGGCGCGTGCGCACGCTGCCGTAGCCGGTGACCAGGGTGGTGAATACGATCGGCGGCCGGCCCAGCTTTTCCCACAGCCAGCAGAAGCCCAGGATGTCGACCAGCGAGTCGGCGGCGCCGACCTCGTGCAGGTGGACGTCATGCAGGTCGCTGCCGTGCACGGCAGCCTCGGCCGCGAAGATGGCCCGGAAGACCCGGCCGGCGTCGTCTCGGACCTGGGGCGAGAGGGGAGCGGCGGCGATGACGCGCTCGATTTCGGGCCAGGAAACGCCGTGGGCGGCCGGCGGCGCCGCCACGGTCACCTTGCGGCAGCGCAAATGGTTTTGCTCGCTTTCCTCGACCGCCACCGTGACGTCGAGGCCGATGGCCTCGAAGGTGCGCTTGAATTCGTCGCCGGCGTCGAGCAGGTCGATGAGGGAGGCCAGGATCATGTCTCCCGCCGCCCCGCTTTCGGTCTGGAACAGCAACTCTTGCGCCATGGGGCTTTTATACCTTATCGCCGCGGCGCCGTCAAGCGCAGTGGCCCGCCGCGCGGTTTGACTTTGCCGGCCGGCATGGAGTATAACGCCAGCGGAGGCGCACCATGAACCGGCGAATCCGGCCCACGCTGCCCGAGTGGCAGGCCCTGGCGCGGCACGCGGCGGCGATGAAGCGGCGGAGCCTGCGCGACCTGTTCGCCGCCGATCCCGAGCGCGGCCGCCGCTTTTCGGCCCGGGCCGAGGGCATCTACCTGGATTACGCAAAGAATCGGCTCGGCGACGAAACCCTGGAATTGCTGCGCGCCCTGGCCGCCGCCTGCGGCCTGGAGGAGGAGAAGCGCCGCCTGTTTTCCGGCCGGGAGGTCAACGAGACCGAGAAACGCCCGGCCCTGCACTGGGCCCTGCGCGACACGTCGGCGCGGCCGCTGCTTGTGGACGGCCGCGACGTCATGCCGGCGATCCGCGAAGTGCGCGAGCGCATGGCCGCCGCCGCCGGCCGCCTGCGCGCGGGCGACTGGCTGGGCCGGGGCGGCCGGCCGCTCGACCATGTCGTGCACATCGGCATCGGCGGCTCCGACCTGGGGCCGCGCATGGCCTGCGCCGCCCTGCGCTTCTACTCGGCCCCGGGGCTGACATTCCATTTCGTCGCCAACCTGGATCCCGGGCAGCTCGCCGAGACGCTGCGGCCGCTTT
>CAYXCX010000193.1:0-4158 GCA_964463405.1 uncultured Clostridia bacterium | reverse complement strand
GGGCGCCGACTCCCTGGACCAGGTCGAGCTGATCATGGCCCTGGAGGACGAGTTCGAACTCAAGATCCCCGAAGAAGAGGCCGAAAAACTGACGACCGTGGGATCGGCCGTCGAGTACGTCCTGAAAAAAGCCCAGTAGCCCGGTTCCGCACCCATGGATCCCTTCATTAGCAAGACCCTACCCTTGCGCCGGGTGGTCGTCACCGGCCTGGGACTGATCACGCCCGTCGGCAAGAACAAGGAAGAAAACTGGGAGAGCATCCGCAGCGGGCGCGGCGGCATCGGCCCCATCACGCGCTTCGACGCCAGCCGCCATGCCAGCCGCGTCGCCGGCGAGGTCAAGAACTACGATGCCAACCAGTATTTCGACCGCAAGGAGGCGCGCAAGTTCGACCCGTTCATCCAGTTCGCCCTGATCGCCGCCGACGAGGCGGTTAAGGATTCGGGCCTGGACCTGGCCGCCGTGGACCGCGAGCGGGCCGGAGTTTACATCGGCTCGGGCATCGGCGGCATCCATACCATCGAGACCAACAAGGAAATCCTGCTGGAGAAAGGTCCCGACCGCATCTCCCCCTTCTTCCTGCCGGCCTGCATCGCCAACCTGGCCAGCGGCCAGGTCTCCATCAAGTTCTCATTCCAGGGGCCCAACCTGGCCAACTGCACCGCCTGCGCCACCGGCACCCACGCCGTGGGCGACTCCTTCCGCATCATCCAGCGCGGCGAGGCCGACGTCATGCTCGCCGGCGGCGCCGAGTACCCGATCACCCCGCTGGGGGTGGCCGGATTCACCGCCATGCGCGCCCTGTCGACGCGCAACGAACAGCCGGAAACGGCCTCGCGGCCCTTCGACAAGGAGCGCGACGGCTTTGTCGTCGCCGAAGGGGCGGCGATCCTGGTGCTGGAATCGCTGGAGCATGCCCGCCGGCGCGGGGCGCGCATTTACGCCGAGGTCGCCGGCTACGGCTTCACCGGCGACGCCTTCCACATGACCGCCCCCGATCCCGAGGCCCGGGGCACCTCGCGGGTCATGCGCATGGCCCTGGCCGACGCCGGACTCCAGCCCGAGGACATCGTCTACATCAACGCCCACGGCACGTCGACCGAGCTGAACGACAAGCTGGAGACCCTGGCCATCAAGCAGGTGTTCGGCGCCCATGCCCCCCGCCTGGCCGTCAGCTCGACCAAGTCGATGACCGGCCATATGCTGGGCGCCACCGGCGCGGCCGAGGCCGCCTACACGGCCCTGGCCATCACCCATTCCTTCATCCCCCCGACCATCAACTACCAGACTCCGGATCCCGAATGCGACCTGAACTACACCCCCAACCAGGGCGTCGCCCGCGAGATCCCCTTCGCCCTGTCCAACTCATTCGGCTTCGGCGGCACCAACGCCTCGATTTTGCTCAAAAAATTCAGCGAATAAGCAGGGGCGGGGGGCCGCCTCCCCGCCTTGTCTTGAACGGAGGAGCGCGATGAAAAAAGCCCTGCCGCTGGTCCTTCTCCTCGCCGCCCTGTTTTCGCCCGCGCTCGCCCGCGGCGGCCCGGCCGAGGCGGCGGTTGCGCCGCTCCCGGTCATCGTCATGACCCACCCCACCCTCTCCCAGGTGCGGAACATCGTGGAGCTCTACGAGAAGGACGTGCTCCCCCTGGAATCCTTTTCCCTGCTGGGAATCTATCACGAGGACGAGCTCGCCGACCCGAACGAGGCCGCGGCCTATCGCGAGGCGTTCGCCTGGGTCGAAAGCAGCGGCCTCTCCTGGGTGCGCTTTCGCAAGGTCACCGGCCGGGTGGAGGCCAAGGACTTGTTCCGCGAGAACGGCTGGTCGCGCCAGTTCCGCGAAATCTTCGAGGAGGCCGGCGGGTTCCTGTTCACCGGCGGCATGGACATCCCGCCGGCGCTCTACGGCCACGAGACGCTGCTGCTGACCGAGCCCACGACCCCGGCCCGCAACCTGCTCGAGATTTCGCTCCTCTTTCACCTGCTGGGAGGAAGGCGCAATCCCCAGTTCACCCCCTTCATGTCCAGCCGCCGCGACCTGCCCATCCTGGCCATCTGCCTGGGCATGCAGAGCCTGAACGTCTCCCTGGGCGGCACGCTGGTCCAGGACATCCCCAGCCAGCTCTACGGCTGGGAGACGATCGAAGAGGTGCTGGCCGCCGATCCAGAAACGGTCCATTCGGGGATCTATCTGGAAAAAACCGCGCCCCTCGACCCCGACCTCTGCCCCCCGTTCCACCGCATCCGCGTCGTCGCGGACAGCCTGTTCGTCAAAGGCATGGGCCTGGCCGAGGGATCCACCCCATGGGTTTCCTCCTCCCACCACCAGGCCCTCGAGGAACTGGGAAAGGGGCTGCGCGTCACGGCCACCTCCATGGACGGCATGGTCGCCGAGGCGGTTGAGCATGCGGATTACCCCCAGGTCCTGGGCGTCCAGTTCCACCCCGAGCGCCGCGCCCTCTACCAGAAGGGGCTGCGGCTGCGGCGGCAGCCCAGGCAGCCGCCGGCCTTCAATCCGCTGTCGTTCCTGAAGGAAAACCCGCCGGCCCACCCGTTCCACCTGGCCATCTGGAAGTGGTTCGCCGCAGCGGTGAGCTCTCAGAACAAGCAATAATCCGAGCTGCCATTCGAGACTTGCCTGACATTTGGCTTAAGGGAACGATTTTTTGTCCTTCACTCGTCACGCGTCACGCAAGCTCGTTCCTCTACAAGGGATACTTGCTCTCGATGTAGTCCTTCAAGTGGCGGATCTGGTAGTCCTTGTCCTTGAGCAGGGCCTTGATGATATCGCCGATGGAGATCATGCCCGCCGCCCTGTCATTCTCGTCGACCACCGGGATGTGGCGGATATGGTTCTGGGTCATGGCCGCCATCAGGTCGTTGACGTCGTCCTCGGCGCGGGCCACGATCAGCTTGGCGCGCGGGGTCATCACGTCCTTGACGGCCAGCCCCTTGACGTTGGCCTGGCTGCGGTGGCAGCTGCGCATGATGTCCCGTTCGGAGACGATGCCCTGGATGTTCTGCCGCCCGTCCAAAACGATCAGGGCGCCGACGTTCCTGGCGCTCATCTCCTGCAAGGCGTCACTGACGATGGCGTCGACATGGAGCGAATAAATCCCCTTGCCCTTGTTCTCCAAGATCTTCTGGGCATTCATGTTGCCTCCCCGGCGCCGCGAACCCGCGCCTTGGGCCCCAGCATACATAAATCGTTAAATAAAATCAATAGCTCAAGGGAAGAACCCTTATGCGGTCTCCTTCTCACTCTCTCTTCCCTGAGCTATTGACGGAAAAGTTTAAACTGATACAATGAGTTTTTAAATCAAAATGAGGTGAATCGGATGGAAAAATACACTTCCCAGCAACTGATGGACATGGAGCACAAGTACGGCGCCCACAACTACCACCCCCTGGAAGTCGTCATCGCCAAGGCCGAGGGCATCTGGGTCGAGGACCCGGAGGGCAAGCGCTACATCGACATGCTGTCGGCCTATTCGGCCGTCAACCAGGGCCACCGCCATCCGGCGGTCATCAAGGCCCTCAAGGACCAGGCCGACGTCCTGACCCTGACTTCGCGCGCCTTCTTCAACGACCGCTGGCCTCTCTTCGCCAAGAAGCTGTCGGCGCTGACCGGCAAGGAAATGATCCTGCCGATGAACACAGGCGCAGAGGCCGTGGAAACGGCGATCAAGACCATGCGCAAGTGGGGCTACCTGACCAAGAAAGTCGAGACCGACAAGGCCGAGATCATCGTGTTCTGCGAGAATTTCCACGGCCGCACGACGACCATCGTCTCCTTCTCCACCGACCCCGAGGGCCGCGATTTCTACGGCCCCTATACCCCGGGCTTCACCATCGTCCCCTACGGCGACCTGCAGGCCGTCGAGAAGGCGGTGAACAAGAACACGGTCGGCATCCTGGTCGAGCCCATCCAGGGCGAGGCCGGCGTAGTCGTTCCGCCCGACGGCTTCCTGGCCGGGCTGGGCAGGATCGCCAAAAAGCATAACGCCCTGCTGGCCATGGACGAGATCCAGACCGGCTTCTGCCGCACCGGCAAGCTGTTCGCCTACGAGCACGAGGACGTGGACCCCGACATCATCATCATGGGCCTGTTATCGCAGTAGTCCTCAGGGTATTTTTAACCAATCTTTTAGAAACAAACC
>CAYXCX010000192.1:3407-4188 GCA_964463405.1 uncultured Clostridia bacterium | reverse complement strand
ACCTGTTGCCCGGGCCAGGGCTGCTGGCTGAGCCCCTCCACCACCGCCGGGGGGTCCGATCTCCTGGACGACATCGCCTACCTGATGTACCACAGCGACATGCTGCCCGACAACAAATACCCCGCCTGGCCCGGCGACCAGAACGTGGTCACCCACGTGGTCGGCTTCAACGTGGTCAACGACATGCTGAAGGAGACCGCCGCCAACGGCCAGGGGCAGTTCTTCACCTCCAGCAGCTACGAGGACCTGGCCGTGGCCCTGCAGAGCGTCCTCGACCTGATCCTGCTGCGCGAGGAGAACATGATGTACAACGTCTTCGCCGCGCCCAAGCAGGCGGTCACGGCCAAGGCCGAGCTCTTCGGCTTCAAGGGGACCTTCTGGCCGCGCAACAACAAGTCCTTTTGGGAGGGGCACCTGCGCTGCTACACCCTCACCAGCGAGCCGCTGGGTGACTTCCCCGACGAGGCCAACTACGAGTGGGATGCCTACGAGACGCTGCAGGCCACCGAGCCGGCGACGCGCTCCATCTACACCTACACCGGCAGCGCCCAGGCCCTGACCGACACCAGCAACGCCTTCACCACCACCCTGGATCCGACCCACCTGGGGCTGGCGGCGGCCGACACCTCGACCCGCGACCAGGTGGTGAGCTTCATCCGCGGCGACAACGGCTTCGACTACAAGCTGGGCGACATCTTCCACTTCAACCCGCTGGTCGTGGGCTCGCCCCTCTATTGGAAGGCGCTGTTCGACCCCTCCTACAACACCTTTTACAACGCCC
>CAYXCX010000192.1:539-3397 GCA_964463405.1 uncultured Clostridia bacterium | reverse complement strand
CTACGTCGGGGCCAACGACGGCATGATGCACTGCATCGAGGTCGCCCCCGACGGCGAGGTCGGCGATGGGGGCAATGAGCTCTGGGGCTTCATCCCGCCCTCGCACCTGCCGCGGGTCAAGAACCTGGCCCTGATCTCGCCCCTGGACCTGCTCAGCAAGGTGCCCAAGAACTGGACCGACCCCCTGCCTTGCCCCTGGGAGTACGACCGCTATTTCGTGGACGGCAAGGGGATCGTCATGGACGTCAAGTACGGCAGCCCGGCCGCATGGCACACGGTGCTGATCTTCGGCATGGGCATCGGCGGCCGCACGATCTGCGCCATGGATGTTTCCGATCCCGAGGATCCCCAGTTCCTGTGGGAATTCACCGATCCCTACATGGGCTACACCGAGGCCCGGCCCCTGATCGTGGACATCCGCGAGACGGCCGGCGGCGTTCCCTACCCGGCGGTGATCATCCCCGGCGGCTACGACTTCTGGGAGCTGCCGGCCGAGACGGCCGACCCCCAGACCTGGACCGGCAAGAGCCTGTACGTGGTCAAGGTCGAGCCCGGGGCTAGCAACACGCCCCAGCTGGTCAAGAGGTTCCTGTACGTGCGCGACGGCACCGCCGGCGACACCTACGACAGCGTCAACAAGATCTACACCCACCGCAACGCCGGCTTCGTCCATTCCTTCGCCGCCGCGCCGGCCGCCTTCGACCAGAACAACGACGGCATCGCCGATTACCTCTACGCCTGCGACACGGGCAACTACCGCGACGGCCAGCAGGGGGGCAGCATCTGGAAGATCAACGTCTACGGCGATCCCGCCTATTGGCTCCCGCAGAGGATTTTCCAGGCCAACGACGAGCAGCCGCTCTACCTGTCGCCGACGCTGGGCTACGACGACACCAACAACCTGTGGGTCTTCGTCGGCTCGGGCCGGCGCTCGCAGATCACCGCCCACACCTCGACCACCACGCCCACCTTCCCGCCGGTCACGACCTACACCTTCCTGAACAACTCGGGGCAGTTCTACGCCTTCCAGGACCTCTCCTTCAAGGGCAGCACCCCCACCTACCCGCTGCAGCCGGGCAACACCACCCTGTTCAAGGACATCACGCCGCTGCTGAAGGGCGAGTCGACCGACGGCGCCTTCGAGGCCGGGCAGATCGGCCTGTTCTTCGACTATTTCATGCAGCCGCACGAGGTGATCTTCGAGCCGACGCCGCTGTTCATCGCCAGCACGCTGTCCATCAACACCTTCGCCCCCGAGCAGGTGACCGGCGATTCGACCGATCCCTGCATCGCCACCACCCAGGCCGTGGGCGGCTCGCACTTCGTCTACCAGTTCACCCTGGGCAACGTCAACGGCACCCTGGGCATCACCGACACCAACGTCATGGTCAACAAGATCCTGGGCTACGGCCTGCTGACCAGCGGCGAGTTCGTCATCTACTTCGGCCCGGGCAAGATCGGCACCTTCACCGTGACCGGCAAGCAGAACCCCTCGCTGATCAACGTGTTCGGGCCGGTGATTTGGAAGGAGAAAAAGAAGTAGCCCGGCGCAGTCCTTGCCAGGCCGGGAGCCCGCGCGGGCTCCCGGCTTTTATCAGCGCAAGCGCCAGGACCGCCTGCCGGGGGAGCGCCGGGATGTTTTTCGCGAACAGGTTGAAAACAACGGCCAAGCCGGCTATGATGGCAAACGGAAGGAGGCAGCGCATGAAAACCAAGTTGCTGACGGTGCTGGCGATCGGCTTGCTGCTGGCGGCCTGCGGCGGCCGCCAGGGCGCAAGCGGCCAGCCGGAGCCGGCCGGCGCCCCGGACGCCGGGGAAGAAACCCCTGCCGCCCGGGCGGCGGCCGGAAGCGCATCCCGGGCCGAGGCCGATCCCACGGGCGCAGCGGGAGAAACGGCAGGGGAGGACGGCCCCTTCAAGCTGCTGGAAGTCCGCCTGACCCCGGAAGCCCCGACCGCTTCGACGGCGGTTGCCGCCGTGGCCGTCTTCGCGGGGTCGCTGCCGCCGGACACCGATTTGGCCTACGAGTGGGTGGTCAACAACAACAAGGTCGTGGACGCGCTGAGCGACACCCTGGCGGTCGAGCATTTCCGCAAGAACGACTGGATCTCCTGCCGCGTGGCCCCGGTCGGTCCCGGCGGGCGCGGCGACGAGGCGCGCTCCAAGTTCGTCCGCATCGGCAACACCCCCCCGGTTCTGACCGTCCCGCCGCTGGAGCCCTTGAAAGCGCCGGGCGAGTTCACATGCCAGCTCCAGGCCGCCGACGCCGACAACGACCCGCTCGCCTTCGAGCTTGTCTCGCCACTGGACCTGGGGATCTCCCTTGACGCCAAGACCGGCCTGCTGCGCTGGGCCATCTCCCCCGAGGCCGCCAAGTCGCTGCAGGAGGCGGTGGAGATCGTTTTTGCCGTCAGCGATCCCGACGGCGGCAAGGCCCAGAGTTCGCTGGTCCTGAACCTCAATCCGGAGGCGAACTAGCTTCAGCGGCCGGCAGCCCCGGCGCCGCGCGTGATGCGTAACGGGAAGCGAAAACGGATCCAACAAGAATCGCCCCGACTTTTTTTCATTGCCATTTCATTCCTTTGAGCGCTTTTAGGGGAGTTCAGACCTCACGACAGATCGTCCTGCGGGAGCTGCTTGCCCTTATTGAATTCAACAGAGTTCGGATATATTCATCTTCCTGGTTTTGCTATCACTAACACTAACACCAACACTAAGGGCTCGTTGAGCGGTGTTTAGGCGAACTCCTGGTGCTCTGTCCGGCGGATGATCTCCTCCTGCAGCTCGGGGCCGACGTCGACGAAGTAGTCGCTGTAGCCGGCCACGCGCACGATCAGGTCGCGGTGCTTTTGCGGCTC
>CAYXCX010000192.1:0-529 GCA_964463405.1 uncultured Clostridia bacterium | reverse complement strand
TCGCAGGGTGGCGGCGTCGACGACGTTGAACTGCAGGTGGTGGCCGTTCAGGCCGAAGTAGCCGCGCACCAGCTGCCCCAGGCGGGCGATCCCCTGGTCCCCGGCCAGCAGCGCCGGAGTGAACTTCTGGTTGAGCAGGGTGCCGCCGGTGCGCAGGTGGTCGATCTTGGCCGCCGAGCGCAGGACGGCGGTGGGACCGCGGCGGTCGCAGCCCTGCACCGGCGAGATGCCCTCGGAGAGGGGCTCGCCCGCGAGGCGGCCGTCGGCCGAGGCTCCCGTTTTCTTGCCGAAATAGACATGGACGGTGGTGGGCAGCAGGTTGATGCGGTAGCGGCCGCCGCGCATGTTGGGCCGGTTGTCAATGGCGCGGAAATAGGCCGCGAACACGCGGCGGGCGATGCGGTCGGCCCGCTCGTCGTCGTTGCCCCAGCGCGGCGTCTTGTTCAGCAGCCGCTGGCGCGTCTTCTCGGCGCCGCGGAAGCCGCGGCTCAAGGCCCGCAGCAGCGCGGGCATGTCCAGGCTCTTTTCA
>CAYXCX010000191.1:0-4189 GCA_964463405.1 uncultured Clostridia bacterium | reverse complement strand
TTCATCGCCATGGAGTACGTCCTGGGCAAGGACCTGCGCGAGATCCAGACCCGCCTGCGCGAGCGCGACCGCTGGTTCCCCGAGGAGATCGCCATCTACCTGACCATCAAGATCCTCGAGGCACTGAACTACGCCCACAAGGCCAAGGACAGCCGCGGCCGGCCGCTGGACATCGTCCACCGCGACGTGTCGCCGCCGAACGTCCTCCTCTCCTACAACGGCGAAGTCAAACTCACCGACTTCGGCGTTTCCAAGGCTTCGATCAAGATCCACCAGACCCTGTCGGGCGCCCTGAAGGGCAAGCTCCTCTACATGTCCCCCGAGCAGGCCTGCGGCGACAGCGCCATCGACTACCGCTCCGACCTGTACTCGGCCGGGGTCGTGCTTTTCGAGCTGCTCACCGGCAAGAAACTGTTCCTGGACACCTCGGAGATGCTGGTGCTCAAGAAGGTGCAGAACGGCGAGATCATCAGCCCGCGCGAGGTCAATCCCGACATCGACCCGGCGCTGGAGAAAATCCTGCTCACCTCGCTGAACAAGGAGTGCGACCGCCGTTACCAGAGCGCCGCCGCCATGATCGCCGACCTGGAAGCCTACCTGCACAAGAGATTCGACCGCGCTCCGGGGCCGGTGCACCTCAGCCACTTCCTGTTCGGGCTTTTCGAGGCCGACATCCAGCGCGAGGGCATCAAGGTCGACCTAAAGCCGCTGCCCTACACTCCCAAGGTGCGCGAAGTCCCCAAGCCGCCGCCGCCCGCCGCGGTCCCGGCCGCGGCGCCGCCGGCCGAGAAGCCCAAGGCGGATTCCGCGCCGCCGCCCGCGGCCGCTCCGTTCGCGCCGCCGGCCGCGATGACGGCCGCGTCGGCGCCTGCGTCCGGCATCAAGCCCGGCGAGGTGCTGAGCATCAGCTTCGACGAGGAAAAGCCGGCCGCCGCCCCGCGCAAGCCGGCGGCGGAAAAGGCCGAGTTCAAGGCCGAATCGATGTTCCGGGAGCTGGAAAAGGAAAAGAAGAAAACCCCGCTGCTGCCGCTGGCCGCGCTGCTGCTGCTGGCCGGCATCGCCGCCGGCCTTTATTTCCTGGTGTTCCAAAAGCCGGCCGGACCCTCCGCCGCGGCGGCGAAGGAAACCGCGGCCCAGGCGGCCATGGCCGGAACCGGCGGCGCCGCGGCGCAGACGCCGGAGGCGGCTGCCAAGGAAGCCGAGATGAAGCGCATCGCCGCCGAGCTGGAGGCGACGCAGAAACTTCTCGACGAGGCCAAGCTGAAGCAGGAAGAGGAGCTCAAAAAGGTCCAGGCCGACGAGGAGAAGAAGCGCTTGCAGGACGAGCGGCGCAAGAAAGCCGAGGCCGACCGCCTGAAGCAGGAGGAGGAGGCGCGCCTGCAGCAGGAGGAGGCCGCCCGCCTGCAGCAGGAGGAGGAGCGCCGCCGGCAGGAGGAGGCCGACCGCCTGAAGCAGGCCGATGAGGAAAAGCGCAAGGCCGAGGAGCAGAAGCTCGCCGAGATGAAGCGCGTCAAGGAGGGGGACATCGTGCCTCTCAACGAGGTGGACGCCGAGCCCGTGGCCGTCTCGACCCCGTCGCCGAGCATTCCCGACTCCATCCGCGCCACCATGGCCGACTCCACCAGCGTCATTTTCAGCGTGCTGATCAACCACAACGGCGACGTCGAGACGGTGCGCATGCTGCGCAAGACCAACAACGGCCAGCTGAACACCATCCTGAGCGAGACGGTCAAGTCCTACAAGTACCAGCCGGCCCGCAAGGACAACGTGCGGGTCAAGGTCTGGAAAACCATTCCCCTGTCCCTAAAAAAATAACGAGGTGAATAGATGGAAAAACTAAAGGTCGAGGCCAAGGCGTTCTACGAGTCCACGCTCCGCGAAGCGAAGAAACAGATTGAGATAATCGACGCCAAAATCGAGGAGGAGCTGGCCCGGGTCAAGGACCTCATCGCCCAGCTGCAGGAGCAAAAGAAGGCCACCCGCCTCATCTACGACGGCGCCTCCAACATCCTGGGCGTCAAGAACGAATTCGAGGAAGGCGAGGGCGGCCAGGACAACTAGCCGTTTTCCGCCGTGGTCAGGCCCATGCGTTATGCCACGGCACTGGCCTACCTGGAAACGATCCAGGGTGAGACGGGCAAGCTGGCGCTGCGGGCGATCCGCCGGGCCATCGCCATCGCCCCCTTCGCCAGCGCCGGCGTCCGCTTCGTGCAGGTCGCCGGAACCAACGGCAAGGGATCGACGTCGCACTTCATCGCCGCCATCCTCGCCAGCCGCGGCCTGCGGGTCGGGCTGTTCACCTCGCCCCACCTCGAGGACGTGCGCGAGCGCATCCGCGTAGACGGCCGGCCCATTTCGCGCGCCGCCTTCGCCCGCTCGGTCACAGCCGCCCGGGCGCTGGGCGAGCGGCTGGTGGCCGAAGGGCGGATCGCCAACCTGCCGACGTTTTTCGAGACCCTCTTCCTGGCCGCCCTGCACCATTTCGCCGAGGTCGGGGCCGACTGGGCCGTGTTGGAGGCGGGGCTGGGCGGCCGGCTCGACGCCACCAGCACCGTGCGCCCCGAGATCCAGGCCGTCACCAACGTCGCCCGCGACCACATGAACATCTTGGGCCCGACGCTGGCGGCCATCGCCGGGGAAAAGGCGGCCATCGCCAAGCGCGGCGTGCCGCTGGTCTCGGGCTGCCCGCCGCGTACGGCCGGCGCGCGCGCCCTGCGCGCCGTGACCGCCCGGCGGCGGGCGCCGCTGATCGAGGCCTTCGCCCCGCCCCGGCGGCTGGAGATCACGCGCGGCCGGGGCGGCTACTGCTGCCGCTACGTCGCCGGCGACCGCGAGTACCACTTCCTGGTGCCGCAGCTGGGCCTGCACCAGTGCCGCAACGCCGCCCTGGCGGCGGCGGTGGTCGACGAGCTGCGGCGGCGCGGACTGGCGGTCGGGGAGCGGGAGATCGCCGCCGGCATCCGCGCCATGTCCATCCCGGCGCGCCTGGAACGGCTGGCCGGGCGGCCGCCGCTGCTCCTGGACGGCGGCCACAACCTGCCCGGCATCCGCGCCCTGGTCGCCTACCTACGCGAGGAGGGGATCCGCGGCTTCACCCTGCTGTTCGGCGTGCTGCGCGACAAGCAGTACCCGGCCATGGCCCGGCTGCTGGCGCCGCTGGCCGCGCGGGTGGTGCTGACCCAGCCGCGCTCGCCGCGGGCGCTGCCGCCGGAGCGGCTGCGGCGCTTTTTCCCGGGCCGGGAATGCCGGGTGGAACCCGATCCCGAGCGGGCGCTGGCGGTTGCAAAAAAATTCAAAAGAACTATAATGGTGTGCGGTTCCCTGTATCTGGTGGGCGGAGTGCGGGCGAGCGTGCGGAGGAAGAAGCATGGATCCTAGGAAATTCCGGGAGATCGAAGGCCTTTACAAGGACCTGCGGGAGCGCCAGGCGGCGGGGGAGATCTCGGCCGAGGACGCCAAGACCGAGATGAAGAAGATGATGCTCCGCGACGGCGAGAACCGCTTCTGGATGCTGGGCGGCAAATCGGGCGGCTGGTACGTCTACGACGGAAGCTCATGGACCGCCGCCGACCCCTACGCCGCCACGTCGGCTCCTGAAGCCCGCCCCGGGTCGGGGAGCGCCGGGCCCGCCTCTGCGCCGCCGGCCAAGGACAGCGCGGGAAAATCCCAGGACGCCGACCCGGCCAAGACCGCCGTCCCGGCCCGCCAGGAGCAGCCAGGTCAGGGAACGACAGCCGAAACCCTGTGCCGCTTCTGCCATTCGCGCATGGACGAGCACGACGCCTACTGCCGCTTCTGCGGCGCCAGCCCCAAGGCGGCCACGGCGCGGCCGGAGCGCCGGCCGCTCGGCGACGAAATCCAGGTGCGCGGCGTCAACGTCCTTTCGCTGGTCATTTTTTTCGGCGGCCTGGGTCTGGTCCTGGGCGTGGTCTTCGGGGCCACTTTCGGCATCTTCAGCATCCTGGGCGACCTGATCTTCCAGTTCCCGGTCATGCTGCAGGAGATGCGCGGCAAGTTCCTGGGCGGCCTGTTTTTCGGCGCCCTGGGCGGCATCGCCGGTTTCACGCTCTTCGCCCTGCTGGGGCTGCTGAAAGCCCTTTTCTTCAACGCCCTCTGCTTCGTCTTCACCGGCCCGCGCTTCAAGATCCGGGGGTGAGCCGCCGCCATGCCGGTGCTGCACGCCGCCGCC
>CAYXCX010000190.1:0-4203 GCA_964463405.1 uncultured Clostridia bacterium | reverse complement strand
GTCTTGGCTTAAGGACTACCTCAAATCAAAAGTGCGAAAAATACTTGACACTACCCCAGAACGAAGAACAGAAAATGCATCTCCATCGGTGCTCCTGCGGGAAGGCCCCACTTTACTGGAAGCCGGGCGCCGTGTCAAGGACTTTTCCTGCCAGCCCCATCCCAGCGCTGACGCCGAGAGATCGTTTTAGTTCTGTGGTTTGAACGTGCACGAGCGGTCTTCGATCTCCGCGGCCGCGGCCTGCCTGCCCACGCGCTTGACGTCCAGGTATTTGCAGATGCGGCCGTCGACCAGTTCATAGATATGATCGGCCTGCAGGGCCACGTCGCGGTCGTGGGTGACCATGACCAGGGTGATGTCGCTCTCGCGGTTCAGTTCGGCCATGAGTTCGAGCACGGCCTGGCCGCTCTCGCGGTCCAGGTTGCCGGTGGGCTCGTCGGCGAATATGACCTTGGGGCGGTTGACCAGGGCCCGGGCGATGGCCACGCGCTGCTGCTGGCCGCCCGACAGCTCGTAGACGGCCTTGTCGCGGAAACTCCCCACGCCGATGCGCTCCATGATGCGCAGCGCCTCGTCCCGCACCGCCTGCGCCGGGCGGCCGCCGCCGATCCAGCAGGGCAGCAGCACGTTTTCCAGGGCGCTGAACTCGGGCAGCAGGTAGTGGAACTGGAAGATGAAACCGATGTTCTGGTTGCGGAAGCCGGCCAGTTCGTTGACGTTGCGCTCGGCGATGACGCGGCCGTTGAACTCGATCTCGCCCGCGGTCGGGGGATCGAGCAGCCCCAGGCAATTGAGCAGCGTGCTCTTGCCCGATCCCGACGGCCCGATCAGGGCGGTGAAGCCGCCGCGCGGAATCTCGAGGCTGACGTCGTGCAGCACCGGCGTGTCCACACGCCCGAAATAGGTTTTGTCCAGGTTGCGCGTGCGCAGGACGGCGTCAGCCATTGCGGATCACCTCGATGGGCGACAGCCGGCGCGCCCGCCGCGCCGGCACGGTGGAGGCGACGACGGCCGCGAGCAGCGCCAGCACGATCGGCGTGGCCAGGGTGCTGAAGCTCAGCTCCAGCCCGAAGGCGGCGCCGGAGCCTTTGACGAACCCGTACCCCAGCAGCAGGCCCAGTCCCAGCCCCAGCAGCGCCCCGACTGCGCCCAGCAGCAGCCCCTGGATGACGAAGATGCGCGAGGCGCTGCGGTCGGTCGTGCCCATGGCCTTGAGGATGCCCAGCTGGCGCTGCTTCTGCATGGCGGCGATGCCCAGGACGCTGGCGATGGCCAGCGAGATGCTCACGATGACGAAGAACTGGATGGTGACCGAGGAGATGCTCTGGGAGCGCAGGCCGGTCAGCAGCTCCTGGTTTTTCTCCTGCCACGACTCCAGCCGCACGCGCGTGCGCTGCCGGCCGAACTCGCGGGCGACCGCCTCGGCGGCGAAGACGTCGCGCACCTGGGCCTCGACGGCCGAGACGCCGCCGATGGCGAAAAAGCTGCGCACGCGGTCCATGGCCGCCACCACCAGCTCGTTGCCGGCCGCCGCTCCCAGGTCGAACACGGCGCCGACGCGCAGGAACACCCGGCCGCCGCGGTCATTGCGCAGGATGAACTTGTCGCCGACCCGCAGGCTCAGCCGCTCGGCGATCCCCAAGCCCAGCAGGGCCGCGTCGGAGGCCAGCTCCGGCGCGCCGGCCACGAGCTTGTCGCGGATCTTGTAGATGTCGAGCCCGTCTGGGGCGGTCAGCCCCTTGACGGCCACGGCAACCACGACCGCGCCGCGCTCGATGAAGCCCTGGCCGTTGGCCACCGGCGCCGCCCGCAGCACGCGCGCGTCGCGCCGCAGGTCGAGGACGTACTGCTGCCAGGAGTGGATCTCCGTCCACTCGGTGTAGAGGACGCGGCCGCCGTCGCGCGGGGCGTTCGCGGCGGCGGGGTCGCGCACAGGTTGCGCCCGGCGCTCGCCGGGAAGAACCTGCAGGTGGGGCGCCGAGCCGACGGTCTTTTCGATCAGGCTGATCTGCAAGCCGCTGATCAGCGCCGAGAGGAAGAACTGCACCGCCACGCCCACGGCAATGCCCAGGATGATCAGCAGGGTCTGACCCTTGCCTCGCAGCAGGAAGCGCAGGGCGATCATTCCTTCGTAGCGGCTGGCTCTTTCTTTCATTCGGGGAGCGCGACGCGGGCGCCCTCGTCCAGGTTGCGGACGCTCACCCACTTCTCGCCAATGGCGGCGGCTTGCACCGCGGTTTTTTCCAGCTTTCCCCCCCGGCGCAGCAGGACGAAGCTGCCGCCCCCCTCGCGGAGGAGATAGCGGGCAGGCAGGGCCAGGACGCCGGCGTTCAGTCCCGGCACTTTTTCCGCCGCGATTTCGACGCTGCCGGTCATGCCGTGGCGGATGAAGGGCCGATCCTCGCTCACCTGGAGCTTCAGGCCGCAGGTGCCCTTGTCCAGGTCGACGACCGAGCAGACCAGGCTGACCCGCGCCGCCACCGTCTCGTTGGCAAAGGCATCGAAGCGTACCGCGCCGGGCAGGCCAATCTTCAGGAAGGGCAGTTCCTTCTGGTCGACGTCGGCCTCCAACACCCAGGGGGTACGTTCCAGCACCGTGGCCACCTGCCGCCCCGCCGCCACCGCCTCGCCGGGCTTGACGTCGAGCTTGACGACGGTGCAGGCGTAAGGGGCGACCAGGCGCTTGTCGGCGACGGCGCGTTGCGCCAGCTCCACCCGGGCGCCCAGGGCGTTGAGCCGGTTGGCCAGCTCGGCGGCGGCGCCGCTGCGGGAGTACGAGTCGACCTGCAGCTTGACCCCGTTGAAGCGGGCCCGGGCCGCCGCCAGGGCCGTGTCCGCCCTTTCGCGCTCCACCTGGGCGACGGCGCCGGCCTGGAACAGCGCCGCGATGCGCTCGGCGTGGGCCTGCGCCTCGGCAAGGGCGGCGCCGGCTTCAAGCAACTGCTCGCGCAGGCGCGGGTAGAGCTCTTCCCGGGCGTTGGCCATATTCAGCCTCACGCTCTCGTAGTCGCTGCGGGCAATGTCCAGGTCCCGGCGCTCGCGGAAATCGTCGAGCTGGACCAGAAGCTCGCCCGCCTTGGCCGGATGCCCTTCGGCCGCCGGCACGGCGACCACGTCGCCGGCCGCCTTGGCCGCCATGACGTAGGGCTCGGGAAAGCTCACCGTGCAATTGGCCAGGATCGAGTAGTCGACGTCGGTCCGCTTAAGGACGAAATCCTGGCTGGCCGGCTTTTTCCGCAGCAGCAAGGCCAAAACGGCAAGCAGAACGATCCCCAGGATGATCAGGGCTGTTTTCTTCTTCATATTGACCTCAAGTATACCTAATTCAGGTAAGTTTGTAAAAACAAATCCTCAGCAATTGATGGCGAACGGCCGGCCAGGTCCGCATCTCGGCAGGTCCGGAGGCTTGGCGGTTTCGCATGGCGCATCACTCATAATGCCAATCCTTTGCATTTCCCGCGATCCATTATACAATGTGAACATGCTGCCGCTGCAATGGATCCAGGCCGCCCCACCGGGGGTCTACGTCGCGTTCAGCCTGGCCCTGTTCGCCTGGCATACGGGGGCGGCATTGCTGGGAGCCGCTGTCGCCGACCGGCTGGGCGTAAGCGATTCCAGCCTCGACATCAAGAGCGACCTGAAAAAGATGGCTTTCTGCTCGCTGGCCGCACTGTCGGTCTTCCTCTCCCTGTTCTATTTCACCCTCCATTTCGCGCTGTTCATCCTTTACCTGCTCGTCTTCCTCTTTTCCCTCAAGTTCGCCTACCTGGGCGCCAATCACGGCTTCCTGCTGCTCATTGTCGGCAGCGGCATCGCCGGCATGCTCACCTTCGTCCCCATCGTCGCCCGCCTGAAACTGCCGGGGGTCTATGCCCTGTACGCGGTTCTGTCCGTCGCCATCCTGTTCCTGCACCTGCGCCGCCGCCGGGAATCCCTGGAACGCGGGAAACTCGAGGAAAACCGCGAACGCCGCATCCGCGAGCAGGCCCGTTGCGACCCCGAGTTCGCCACCTTCTGCTGGCAGTGCCGGTTTTCCTGCGCAGAGGGCTCCCGCTGCCTGCTGCGCAACGCCGGGGAAGAGCTCAGTGAGATCCGCATCGGCCCCAGGACCCTCTGCACATCGTTCACGGCGAAGGAACAGCCGGATCTCCACGAAAACTAAAGGATTGATGGAATCCAGGATCGAATCGTTGCAACTCGCAA
>CAYXCX010000189.1:1655-4224 GCA_964463405.1 uncultured Clostridia bacterium | reverse complement strand
CGTAGTAGGCCTTGGCCAGGGCCGAGGTCATGCCCATCGGCGAGCGGCAGGTGGAGGCCAGGGAGATGAGGTCGGGGTAGAACTTTTCCAGGTAGTTGATCCAGCCCGGGGAGCAGCTGGTGATGATCGGCAGCGGCCCGCCGGCCTCCAGGCGCTTCAGGAACTCGTGCGATTCCTCCAGGATGGTCAGGTCGGCGCCGAAGTCGGTGTCGAAGACGGCGTGAAAGCCCAGGCGGCGCAGGGCGGTGACGGTGCGGCCGGTGGCCGGCGTTCCCGGCGGGTGGCCGAAGCCCTCGGCGATGGCGGCGCGGATCGACGGCGCCACCTGCACCACCACGTGCAGGCGCTCGTCGTCCAGCGCCTTCCAGACGCGCCGGGTGTGGTCCTGTTCCAGGAAGGCGGCCACCGGGCAGACGTTGATGCACTGGCCGCACTGGATGCAGACCGAGTCGTCCATGGCCGCCCCGAAGGCGGGGGTGACGACGGTGTGGAAGCCGCGGCCGTGCTGGCTCAGGTTGTGCACTCCCTGCACCTCGGCGCAGACGCGGGTGCAGCGGCCGCAGAGGATGCAGCGCTCGCCGTCGCGGATCACGCTCAGCCCCGAGGTGTCCTTGGCGAAGCGCTTGCGCTCGCCGGCGAAAACGCGCTCGCGCACGCCCAGGGTGTAGGCCAGGCGCTGCAGCTCGCAGTTGCCGTCGCGCTCGCAGCACTGGCAGTCCATGGGGTGGTTCTCCAGCAGCAGCTCGACGATGTCGCGCCGGGCCTGGCGGATCTGCGGCGAATTGGTCTGCACTTCCATGCCGGCCCACACCTGCTGCGAGCAGGAGGCCATGTAATAGCCCATGCCCTTGACGTCCACGATGCACACGCGGCAGGAACCCATCTGGCTGAGGTCGGGATGGTAGCACAGGCGCGGGACGTGGATGCCCAGCGTCTCGGCCGCCTCCATGATGGTGGTCCCGGCCGGGACATGGATTTTCTGGCCGTCGATGGTCAGCTCCACCGTGGGTTTGGTTTCGTTGCGGTTCATGATTGGCTCCCTAGGTCCTTTCCACGGCGGCAAAGCGGCAGACGCCGTAGCAGCGGCCGCAGCGGATGCAGCGCTCGGGGTCGATGACGTGCGGATGCTTGGCGGCGCCGGCGATGCAGTTGGCCGGGCAGGCCCGGGCGCAGGCCGTGCAGCCCACGCACTTGTCGGCCAGGATGGCGTAGCGCACCAGGGCCGTGCAGCGCTTGGCCGGGCAGCGGTGCTCCTGGATGTGCGCCTCGTACTCGCCGCGATAGTGGCGCAGGGTGGACAGCACCGGGTTGGCGGCGGCGCGGCCCAGGCCGCACAGCGACGTGCGCTTCATCAGCTGCCCCAGGCGCTCGAGGTTCTCCAGGTCCTCGGTCCGCCCCTGGCCGGCGGTGACGCGCTCCAGGATCTCCAGCATGCGCTTGGTGCCCTCGCGGCAGGGGGTGCACTTGCCGCACGACTCGTCGGCCGAAAACTTCATGAAGAACTTGGCGATGTCGACCATGCAGTCGTCCTCGTCCATGACGATCATGCCGCCCGAGCCCATGATCGCGCCCATGGCGGTGAGCGTGTCGTAGTCGACGGCGATGTCGGCCTGCTCGGCCGGGATGCAGCCGCCGGCCGGGCCGCCGGTCTGCACGGCCTTGAAGCGCTTGCCCTTGGGGCAGCCGCCGCCGATCTCCATGACGATCTCGCGCAGGGTGGTGCCGATGGGCACCTCGACCAGGCCGGTGTGGTTGACCTTGCCGGCCAGGGCGAAGACCTTGGTGCCGCCGCTCTTGGCGCTGCCGATGTGGCTGAACCACTCGGCGCCGTGCTCCAGGATGACGGGGATGGTGGCGAAGGTCTCGACGTTGTTGATCACCGTGGGTTTGCCCCACAGGCCGCTCTGGGCGGGGTAGGGGGGGCGGATGCGCGGCTGGCCGCGTTCGCCCTCGATGGAGTGGATCAGGGCCGTCTCCTCGCCGCAGACGAAGGCGCCGGCGCCGAGGCGGATCTCCAGGTCGAAGGAGAAGCCGCTGCCCAGGATGTCCTCGCCCAGCAGGCCGCGGCGCCGGCACTCGCCCAGGGCGGTCTCGATGCGCTCGATGGCCAGGGGGTACTCGGCGCGGACGTAGAAGAAGCCGCGCCGGGCGCCGACGGCGAAGCCGCCGATGATCATGCCCTCGACGACCGAGAAGGGGTCGCCCTCCAGCATGCTGCGGTCCATGAAGGCGCCGGGGTCGCCCTCGTCGGCGTTGCAGATGATGAATTTCTCGGCGCCCGGCTCCTGCCGCGCCACCTGCCACTTCTTGCCGGTGGGGAAGCCGCCGCCGCCGCGGCCGCGCAGCTTGCTGGCGCTGATTTCGGCGATGACCGCCTCGGGGTCATTGGCGTCCAGGATCCGGGCCAGCGACTGGAAGCCGCCGGCGCCCAGGTACTCGGCCAGGCTGCCGGGATCCAGGATGCCGCTGTTGCGCAGCGCGATGCGCGACTGGCGGTTGAAGAAGGAGACGTCGCCGTAGAGATCGAAAAAGTTCTGGCCAATGGGCTGTTCGGTGAGGATCAGCGCCT
>CAYXCX010000189.1:0-1645 GCA_964463405.1 uncultured Clostridia bacterium | reverse complement strand
CCTCGACCGGGCGGTCGCCCAGCAGGTGCTCGTCGACGATGCGCTCCAGCTCGGCCTCGCGGGTCACGCGGTACATGTGGTTGCCCGGGCGCACCAGCAGGTGGCCCCCCTGGAACTTGCTCTCGCCGGTGCACAGGTCGGCGAAGTTCACCCCCTGGATCTGGACGGTGGCGGCTCCGATGCCGCGCTGCTCCAGAATCTCGCCCAGCTTGGCCTGCAGGGCGCGGGCGGCCAGGTTGCCGCAGCGCTCGCCCTTGCAGAAGAGCACCTCGTAGCGGCTCTGGCTTTTTTGCGTGCCGTCTAGGACCAGCTCGGCGACCGGCTCGCCGCGCAGCACGTGGTCGGTGAAGATGCGGTGCACGCCCTCGCGGCTGACCTGCTGGTACTTGACCGCCCGTTCGCCCGGGCGCAGGATGCCGACGATCGGCTCGAGGCTGCAGCGGCCGGTGCAGCCGACGTCGTGCAGCACGATGTCGGAGCGGCCCGAGGCGGCGATGTGCTTGCGGAACTCCTCGCGGATCTCGCGGGAGCCGGCGGCGTTCTCGCAGGTGGCCGACCCGACCTGGATGATGATGCGCGCGGACAGGGCGGCGTCGCGGTTCTCGGACTCCAGCTGGCTGCGCAGAGTGGTAAAGCGTTCGCTGACTGAGGGGCTCATGGCTTCTCCGTTCTGGGAAATCCCGAAATTCACATTATACACAAATATCTCCCTTTGGCAAGGGGGGCGCCGAAGCCGGCGCAGGGCAAGGCAGGGCGGCGAATTCCTCGGCCAAGCGGCCGTATTTGCCGGAGATCCGGCTCCTTCCCCTATTCCTGTTTTTTGTTCCCGGCGCGGATCATAGTCAGCATCATCTTGAACGGCGTCAACGCCTTCAAGGCGTGGCTCTGGTTGGCGGGCATGATGATCAGTTGCCCGGCGCCGAGCCTGTGCGCCACGCCGGCGATGCGGATTTCGGCCTCGCCGTCGCTGACCTGGACCAGGGCGTCGAACGGGGCCGTATGCTCGCTCAGCGCCTGGCCCTCGTCGAAGGCGAACAGGGTGACCGTGCCCGTCTCCTTCTCGACCAGCGTCTTGCTGACGATGGCCCCCTTTTGGTACGCCACCATTTCCTTCAGGTTCATGATTTCCGGCATGATGCGCCTCCTGTTATCGTTCGGCCAGCACCTGGCCTTGCAGCGAAACCGTGACCTCGCCCAGGGGAATGCGCTTGCCCGAATCGGCCAGGGCCCGGCGGGCCAGGGCCACGGTCCCAGAGCAGCAGGGCACTTCCATGTGCACCACGCGCAGCGAGCGGACGTCATGGCTGCGCAGGATGGCGGTCAGTTTCTCCAGGTAGGCCTCGTGGGCGTGGTCGAGCTTGGGGCAGAACACGATCGGCACCGCGCCGCGGACGAAGTCGCGGTGGAACGCGGCGTAGGCGAAGGGGACGCAGTCGGCGGCGATGAGCAGGTCGGCGCCGGCGAACATGGACGACTGCGGGTTGAGCAGGTGCAGCTGCACCGGCCAGGTGCGCAGTTCCGACGGCAACGGCTGGCCGCCTTCGGCCGCGGCGGCGGCCCGGCCGCCGGCCTGCTCTGGGGGGCGGCGGTCAAGCTCGCGCAGGCCCGGGCAGCCTTGCGCGGGCGCAGGCTGCGGCTCGCGGGC
>CAYXCX010000188.1:3469-4239 GCA_964463405.1 uncultured Clostridia bacterium | reverse complement strand
CCAGTTACAATCAGCCCTGCGTCAGCCGCGCCTGCGCCACCGAGCCGGGCAGTTGAAGAAGAACAAAGTGAAAGGGGCTGGAAGAAAGGAAAGCCCTGGAGGAAACTCGGGGAAACAGTAAGCGTGCCTGGTCATCCAGTCCAGACACTTTCACGTTTCACAATCCGTTTCTAGACTCTTTCACTTCTCCTGGCGGCTCTCCTGTTGTAGAATCGGGATGGTCACCGCGCGAATCCCGATTGAAAAGAGGTCATCATGGTGAAGGAGCCGGCTCAGGGCCGGATTATTGAAATCGACATCGCCAAGGGCATGGCCTGCCTGCTGATGATCGCCGCCCACTTCGTCTCGGCGAAGCTGCTCCCTTTCGGCACGTTCGCCGCCCCGCTCTTCTTCGCCTGTTCGGGGATGAACACGGTCCTGCTGATCGAGAAGACGCGGGGCAACCGCCGCTTCGACCTGTTTCACCTGGCCTTTCCGGTGCTGCTGTTCTTCGGGGGCATCACGCAGGTCATCATCGCCCACGGCGGCGGCTGGCGGGTCTTTCCCGAGTTCCTGCAGTGCATCGCCCTGTCCCTGCTGGCCATCTTCTTGCTGAGCAAGGGCTTGCGCCGGCCGCTGGCCATCGGCGCCCTGTTTCCGCTCCCCTTCCTGGCGCAGCAGGCGTTGCCCCTGAAGTTTTACCGGCCGCCGTTCAACCTGTTTTTCAGCGAAGGCTTCGCCCTGGTCCCCTGGCTCGGATACGCGACGGCGAGCGAACTGGCCCGGGAGGC
>CAYXCX010000188.1:0-3459 GCA_964463405.1 uncultured Clostridia bacterium | reverse complement strand
TTTCTCTTCGGCGTCTTCCTCCTCGCGCTCGGGCGCCGGCAGGCGGTCCGGCTGGCCGCGGCGCTGGCTCCCGCCGCCGTCCTGAGCCTGTTGCTGGCGGGCCGGCCGCCGGCCAAGTTTCACATGTCGCTGTCCTATATATTGCTGGCGCTGCTGGCGGTCGCGCTGTGCTTTGTCCTGGCGCGCGTGCTGGCCGCCCTGTCCGGCGGCCGTTGCGCCGGGCAGCTGGCCGAATTCTTCGCCCTGCCGGGGCGAAACGCCCTGATGTTCGTCTACCTTCATTATTTCGCCGTCCGCTTCCTGGCCTGCCGCAATTTTTTGCCCCACCCCCTGGCCTACCTTGCGCTGGGAACGCTGTATCTCTATGGCGCCTGCTGGGTCATGCTGCGCGCGTACGAGGAGATGCGCCACAGCGCCGCGCTGCTCCCCTGGATTTTGCTGCTGCTCGCTTCCCTGGCGGCGCTGCGCTGGGGCGGGCTGCTGCATCCCCGCGCCTCGCTGCCGCTGGCCGACGCGCTGATCGGCGTCCTCTTCGCCTCCGCCTATGTGCTGCTGCGCCGCCAGGCCGCCGCCTGGTGCGGGCGAATTGGAGTGAAAGGGGCTGAAGAGCGTGAAAAGTGAAAGGGATTAGAGAAAAGGAAAGGCCCTTGACCCGGCTCGAGTAAAGAGCCAGCGCTGCCTGGACTTCCAAGCCATATACTTTCACTTCTCGCCTTTCACTCACTTCATTTGCTTGACCGCCGGCAAACGCCTATAATCGTCTCATGGCCCTGAAGGATGCGCCCGTTTCCAGGCTCTTTATCCAGGCGCCGGAGTTTCCCGACCCGGAAAAGTCGCTGCTCGCCAGGCAGGTCTTCCTGATCGTCCGCGCCTTCCTGGCCTCGTCGGCGATCCTGCAGGTCATCCTGTTCGTCATCGATCCCCCTGTCGGCTTCCGCTGGCTGGCCATGCTGCTGGTCACGGCCGGGGTCAGCGTCGCGCTGCTCTTGCTCAGCCGCCGCGGACGCGTCGGCACCGCCGCCTGGCTGCTGGTTTGCAGCCTGTGGCTGCTGATCGCCCTGTTCTCCTGGACGCGGGCCGGCCTGGGCACCCGCGCCGCCTACGGCTACTTCATCGTCGTGTTCATCGCCGGCATGGTGCTGGGCAGGTGGCAGGCGGTCGCCACCGCCATTTTGGGCAGCGCCTCCACCCTGTTCGTGGCCCTGGCCGGCCCCGTGCCCTCCTCCGAGCCTTACCGCTTCTGGCTGATCAACAGCCTCTATCTGGCGGTGGTGATCCTGCTCCAGGACCTGGCCGGCCGCTCCATCCGCGAGTCGCGCGACCGGGCGCGCCGCGAGCGGCGCGGCCGGCGGCAGGCCGAGGACGAGCTGCACAATAGCGAGGAGCGCTTCCGCGTCCTGTTCGAGTCGGGCCCGATCGGCATCGTGACCGCCGACGACTCGCTGCGCATCGGCCTGGCCAACCGGGCGTTTTGCGACCTGGTCGGCTACCGCGAAAAGGAATTGCGCGGCATGCGCTTCCAGGAGGTCACCCATCCCGACCACGTCGCCGCCGACCGCTCCGGGGTCCAGGCCATGCTGCGCGGCGAGTCGCCGTTCTACCAGACCGAGAAGCGCTACCTGCGCAAGGACGGCCTGCCGGTCTGGGCGGCGACGACCGTCAGCGTCATCCGCGGCGCCGACGGCGGTTTCCTGCACCTGCTGGCCATGGTCGAGGACATCGGCGCCCGCAAGCAGGCCGAGAGCGAGCGCGAGCGCGTCATCTCGCTGCTGCAGGCCACGCTGGAATCGACCGCCGACGGCATCCTGGAGATCGACAGCTCGGGCAAGATCACCCACTTCAACCAGCGCTTCGCGCGCATGTGGAACCTGTCCGGGGAGGCGCTGGCCGCCCGCGACGACAACCTGGCCCTGGACATCGTCCGCGGCCAGCTCGTCGATCCCGGCGCCTTCATGGCCAAGGTCAGGGAGCTGTACGAGAACCCCGAGCAGGAAAGCTTCGACCTGCTGGAATTCAAGGACGGCCGCTGCTTCGAGCGCTATTCCCGGCCGCAGCTCATCCACGGGCGGCCGGTCGGGCGCGTGTGGAGCTTCCGCGACGTCAGCCGCCAGAAGCGCGACGAGCGCGCCCTGAAGAAGCACAGCGAGTTCGAGCGGCTGCTGACGGAGATCTCGGCGCGCTTCAACGCCGTGGCCGCCGCCGGCATTGACGCCGAGATTGAACGGGCCATCGCCCGGATCGGCTCGGTCGCCGACGTCGACCGCAGCTACGTCTTCCGCCTGGAGCGCGGCGGCGAGCGCATGAGCAACACCCACGAGTGGTGCGCCCCGGGAGTGGAGGCGCAGCGCGGCGCGCTGCAGGACCTGCCGGTCGCCCGCTTTCCCTGGTGGCTGGACACGCTGCGGCGCGGCGGCGAGATCGCCCTGGAGGAGCTGTCGGACCTGCCCGCGGAGGCGGCGGCCGAGCGCGAGATCCTCCAGGCCCAGTCGATCCGCTCGCTGCTGGTCGTGCCCATGTGGGCGAAAAGCACGCTCATCGGCTACCTGGGCTGCGACGCCGTGCGCCGGCGGCGGCGCTGGGCGGACGACACGCTGGCGCTGGTGCGCATGGTCGCCGACATCGTGGCCAACGCCCTGGAGCGCAAGCAGGCCGCCGAAGCCCTGCAGGAAAGCGAGCGGCGCTACCGCACCCTGTTCGAGGCGGCCAGCGACTCCATTTTCGTGATGAAGGGCGACGTGTTTTTTGACTGCAACTCCAAGACGCTGGAGATGTTCGGCTGCGCCCGCGAGGAGATCCTGGGCGTTTCTCCCGACCGCTTTTCGCCGCCGCTGCAGCCCGACGGCCGGAATTCGCGGGAAAAGTCGCTGGAGAAGATCCGCGCCGCCCTGGCCGGCCAGCCGCAGTTCTTTGAATGGCAGCACCTGCGCCGCGACGGCGCCCCGTTCACCGCCGAGGTCAGCCTGACGCGCATCGACCTGGCCGCCGAGGTGCTGCTGCTGGCCATGGTGCGCGACATCTCCGAGCGCAAGCGGCTGGAGGAGCAGCTGCTGCAGGCCCAAAAAATGGAAGCCATCGGCATCCTGGCCGCCGGCGAGCGGGCGGCCAACCTGACCCGCAGCCTGCTGGCCTTCAGCCGCAAGCAGGAGGCCGAGCTGCAGCCCCTGGACCTGAACGACGCCGTCTACGGCTTCCACAAGATCCTGGCCCGCCTCATTGGCGAGGACATCGACTTCAGCCTGAACCTGGCCAGCCAGAGCCTGGTGGTGGACGCCGATGCCCGCCAGCTGGAGCAGGTGCTGATGAACCTGGTCACCAACAGCCGCGACGCCATGCCGCGCGGCGGCAGCCTGGCCATCGCCACCAGCGCCGAGGTCCTGGATGCCGACGCCGGCGGCATCCCCGCCGGCGCCTACGCCGTCCTGCAGGTGAGCGACACGGGAACGGGAATCGCCAGCGAGG
>CAYXCX010000187.1:0-4296 GCA_964463405.1 uncultured Clostridia bacterium | reverse complement strand
AATTACTTTGCGCATGAGCTGAACGATGGCTCAAGGCAAAAGGCAAAAGTAAAAAGGCAAAAGTGAAAAGCCCATTGCATGCAGGATGCTTGGCTTATCAGAGTTCGTTGATTGCCGTTGCTAACACTAACACTAACACTAAGAGATCGTTGAGCTCCCCCCTGGCCATTGACCCTTGGCAACCATTGGCGTAATTTAGTCGTCTAAGGCAGGAGGAGATTTCCATCTCAAGAAGAAGATGCAAGAAAGAAAGGAAAAAGTGATGCGCTCGTACCGATCACAGCGCCTTTCATCAGCGCCCAGGGTCTTTCTTCTTACTTTTGCCTATTGCCTTTCGCCTTTTACCTTTTTCTTGTGCCTCTGCATGGCCTCCTTTTCTCTTACTTTTACCTTTTACCTTTTACCTTTTTCCTTTGCAGTCCCCTTTTCCCCGCATCTTTTCTCCCCAATAGCCTCTAGCCTCTCGCCTATGGCCTATCTCCCTGCTGCCCAATGAAAAAGCTCTGCTATCTCCTGTCGCTCCTGCTCCACGGGCTGGTGCTGCTGGCCGTCCTGATTGCCGAATTCCCCATCACCATCCAGCCCGGGCCGCCACGGCTGACCGTGGTCCGCATCGCCGAGCCGCCCCTGCCTTTCGTCCCCGACATGGCGCCGCTTCGGGAAGAGATCGCGGCTGCCACGGTTGGCGCGCGTAGCGAACGCGGCGGAACGGCCGGGCCCGGGGGCGGCCAGGCCTCGCCAGCCGCCGCCAGCCGCCCCAACGCCGTCCTGGCCGGCTCTCTGAGCCTGGGACGGCGCGCGCCAGGCTCGTTCCGCCTGGCGCCGGTCGGCAGGAGCCCCGAGCCCTGGGCGCTGCCAAGAGAACCCGCCCTGCCTTCGTCTCTCGCCCTGGGACTGGGCTCCCTGCGCCCGGGCGCCGGATCGGCCGTCGGCCGGGGGACGGAGCCCTTTCGCCTCTCGTTCGACGTCCGCGAGCGGGTGGCCGCCGACTGGACCGAAGCGGCGCTGGCGCGCATTGAGCGCAACTGGATCATTCCCGCCTCGGCCCGCCTGGCCTTCGCCGGCAGGGTGCAGGTCACGCTGACCGTCGGCCGGCAGGGCGGCAAGCGCTCGCTGACGGTCGACGATTCCGACCTGCCCGAGCTGCTGACCCTGGCGGCGCTGCGCGCCGTCGAGGCCAGCCTGCCGCTGCCTCCCCTTCCCGACCAGGTCGCGGGTGAAGAGTTCACCTTCACCTTCGTCTTCCGCTACAATGGCTAGCGCGCTGCTCGCCCTGGTGTTTCTGCTGGCAGCGCCTGTTGCCGGCGCCGCCGCCGAAGTTCCGCTGCCTCCCGTCCAGGCCATCGCTCTCGCTGCCGGGGCTCTCCGGGACGATCCGTCCCTGCTGGCCTCCGACACCCTGGCCCTGTTGGTGACCAGCCGCGTCCAGGCCGCCTACAAGCTGAGCGAGCGCGGCGAAGTGCTGGCGGCGGGGATGCTGCTGCCGGGCGAGAACGCCCTGCGCTTTTCCCGGCCCGGGCTCTGCTCCGGCAGCCAGTCCATGCTGTTCCTCCTGGAAGCCCTCGCTGGCGGCGCGCCGCAGCAGAAGTTCATCCGCCTGCAGGTGACCGTCGCCGGGCGGAGCGCAGCCGAGGAGGCCGCCCCGGCCCTCTCCGGAAATTTCGGTTTGGAAATGTACCATGCGGGGCGGCTCATCGGCTTCCGCCGCAAGCGGATGCAAGAACTGGTCAAGCTGACGACCGGGCCGGGAACCCTTGCCGCCAATCCCCTGGACAGCGCCTCCTTCCGTTCCCAGCCCTCGGGCAATTCCATCTCGGTGCTGGGGGTGGCCATGGCCCTGGCCAAGCACCTGGCGAAAAAGAAGGCCGAGAAGGAGACGCGCGCCCAGGCGGCGGAGATGGGCAAGAGGCGGCTGGAGACGGCCATCGTGCGTAAGGGGCCCGACGGCGAAAAAATCCAGGTGCCGGTAGTGCTCGAGCTCAAAACGGAATAGCGATCTATCGTGACGCGTGACGCGTGACGCGTGACGCGAAAAAGCATTGGAACAAGCGATTTCAAGCCCTCACGCCAAAAGGTGGGCTCTGACTGTGATCGGCAGCGCTCTTCTCTCTTCAAGGAGTTCTCAAAAAAAGGAGTTCCCCCCTTGATTCGTCCGTCATGGCTTCTGCGTTATGAAAGTTCGTTCAGTGCCAGCTACGCGTCACGCGTCACGCGTTACGCGTCACGAATGCTCATCACGGTCTGATAGAAAGCGATAGTTTTAAAACTCCCCTCTCCTCGGCCGGAAAGAAGCGGGCCTGGGGGTCCCAGCGCCGCTCCCAGCCCTTGTTGTAGATGAGGGCGACCTCGTTGCCCGGCGACAGGCGCCACTTCAGGCGGGCGTTCCAGCCCAGCAGCCTGGAGACGGTGTCGTACTGCACGTAGTTCATGAAGCCCAAATCGGGCGAGAGGAAGAGGTCGGCCTTGAGCTGATAGACGTTCTCGCTGAAGCGGCCCTCGGGCAGCCGGCCGCGCACCCAGTTGGCGTCCAGCCCCAGGTTGAGGTAGCCCAGGTGCTTGAAGGTCAGGCCGACGCTCAGGTCCTCGTAGTCGCCTGAGTAGAACCGGCCGAACTCGATGCCGGCGTCGAGCACCAGCGCCCGGTGCGCGGCCGAGTTGAAATCGAGGCCGAAGCCGGTGAACTCGTAGGCGCCGGCGGGCAGCGTCACCCCTTCGGCCACCTCGAAGTCGTAGGGCAGGACGTCGCGGTTGATCTTGACCTCGAAGCCCAGGGTGGCGCCGCTCTGGCTGCGCAGGCCCAGCGGCGAGAACTCCACCTGGCTGGTCTCCAGGCTGCCCTTGAGATCCCAGTAGAAGTCGCCGCTGGCGTTGAAAAAGAACTGGCGCACCAGGGAGCCGAGAAAGCCGCCGCGCGGCCGCGGGTGGACGCCGACCCGCAGATAGGCGGTCTGGATGCCGCGGCGCATCATGAAGCCCAGCCCGGGGTCGAGCGCCTCGCCATAGTAGGCGTAGGTGCTCTGGACGTCCCACAAGTCGTTGGGGTAGTTGGCGCGGAAACCGAAGCCGGCGTGGCTCCCCTCCTCCTGCTCGTTCCAGTTGTAGGCCGCCCAGGCGGCCAGGTTGAGGTTCTTGTCGCCGAGGAAGCGCGAGGTGGCGTAGCGGAAGTCGGCGCCGGCCAGCACGTTGCGCCTGCCGTCGGGGCTGCCGTTGGTGAAGATCATGCCCAGCTTGCTCTCGCTGAGCACGTCCTGGGTGACGCGGAAGGCCAGCAGGTTGCGGCCGGGCAGGCCGTCCTGGCGCCCGGTCTGCACGTCCAGGAAGGCCAGGTTGGTGCGGCCGACCTTGCCGTAGACCTTGCCGCCGAACAGGATCGGCACCGGCTCGCCGGCGAACAGGCCGATCTTGCGGCTGAAGAAGGGCTGGAAGCTGACGCTGGAACTGAAGGCGAAGGTTTCCGACCCCTCCAAGAAGAACATGCGCTTTTCCGGGAAATAAAGGGGGAAGCGCGTCAGGTTGATGCGCCGCTCGTCGGCCTCGGTCTCGGCGAAGTCCATGTTGACGCTGAGGGCGCCCACCAGGTTGGGCGTGAAGTTCTTGTAGACGTCGAGGCCGCCGTCCAGCTCCCAGTCGGCGCCGCCGCCGTCGTGGCCGTTCAGCACCCGCGCCAGGCCGTAGGGGCGGATGGTGATCCCCTTGCCTTGGCGGACGCCGGCGATGCCGGCGAGGTCGGCCGCGTCCATGGGGTTGTAGAAATTGCTGTCGCGGGCTAAGCCGGCCAGGCGCGCCGTCTCCTGGCGCCTGGCGATGAAGCGCTCGACGTTGATCCCCCAGGCATCCAGCCCCGGGCGGAAGGAGAGGGTCTTGAAGGGGATGCGCAGCTCGGCGCTCCAGCCCCCTTCGTCGATGCGGGCGGCGGCGTCCCAGATGCCGTCCCAGTTCAGGCTGGCCTGGCCGCCGGCCGCCAGCCCCTCGGGGCGGGCGCCGCCCGGGTTGACCGAGAAGAAATAGGCGGTGCGCCGGTCGCGAAAGGGGTCGAGCAGCACGCGCACCACGTCGTCGTTGTCGCCGTTGCCCCCGCCGCCCCAGCCGTGCCCTTCGTTGCCGCCGCTGCCGTCGTGGGCCATGGAGTGGGCGGCGATGCGCCCGGGCTCGCCGTCCAGGCAGCGGACGCCGAGATAGAGGGCGCCGTCGTCGTAGACGATGCGCAGCTCGGTCGCTGCGCTCGGCTCGGCGCCGGGCGAAGGATCGGCCATGCGGAAGGCGATAAGTTCCTTAGAGGGTGGATAAGGGGTGGCA
>CAYXCX010000186.1:0-4301 GCA_964463405.1 uncultured Clostridia bacterium | reverse complement strand
ACCGGCTGGAATCACAAACAATTTGCTAATTTATAAAGTATGGAAACAACTGATCTATTAAAAAAAGTTCGTCGCATTGAAATAAAAACCAGAGGACTGTCGCGCAATATATTTGCTGGCGAGTACCACTCGGCGTTCAAGGGCCGGGGCATGGAGTTCTCCCAGGTGCGCGAGTACCAGCAGGGAGACGACCCGCGCTTCATCGACTGGAACGTCTCGTCGCGCCTGGGCCGCCTCTACGTCAAGCAGTTCGTCGAGGAGCGCGAGCTGACCATCATCCTGGCCCTCGACCTGTCCGCGTCGCTGCGCTTCGCCTCCGCCGCCCGCAGCAAGAAGGAGGCTGCGGCCGAGCTGTCGGCCATCATCGCCTTCACCGCCCTGCTCAACAACGACAAGGTGGGACTGCTGCTGTTCAGCGACCGCATCGAGCAGTACACGCCGCCGCAGAAGGGGCGCATCCACCTGCTGCGCCTGATTCGCGACATCCTGGAGTTCGAGCCCCGCGGCCGGGAAACGTCGATCGCCGGCGCCCTGGCCTACCTGACCTCGCTGATCAAGAAAAAAGCGGTGGTGTTCCTCATCTCGGACTTCCTGGACCAGGGCTACGAGCCGGCGCTGAAAATCGCCAGCCGCAAGCACGACCTGATCGCCGTCAGCATCGCCGACCGCGCCGAGGCGGCGCCGCCGCGCGGCGGCTATTTCTTCCTCCGCGACCTGGAGCGCCTCGACGGCTTCACCGCCGATTTCGCCCGCCCGGGCCTGCGCGACGAATTCCTGCGCCGGCGCCGCGAGCAGGAGCGCCGGCGCCGCGACTTCTTCCGCCGCCACGGCATCGACGCGCTGGCGGTCCAGGCCGACCAGGACTGCGAGAAGCCCCTGTTCGACCTGTTCCTGCGCCGCCGCAAGAAGCACGCCCGATGAAGGCCCGGCCCGCCGCCCTGCTGCCGCTGCTGCTGGCGCTGGCCGTCCCGGCCCGCGCCGCCCAGGCGGTCCTGACGGCCTCGGCCACGACCGTCACCGTGGGCGAGCGCGTCGAGCTGCGCGTGATGGCCCGCGCCGGCAGCGCCGCGGCGCGCATGATCGTAGCCGCCGGAGCGGAGCGTCTCTGTCCCGGCGGCGCCTGCGAGGTCCTGGCGCGGCGCTCGCTGCCGCCCGCGGCCGCCGGCGACGGCTTCACCTTCGAGGAGATCGTCACCGTCGCCTTCTTCCGCACCGGCGACTTCGCCGTCGGGCCCCTGGCGGTCGAATTCCGGCCGCCGGGGAGCGAGGAGGCCGGCGAGACCGGCCGGCTGGTCATCCGCGTCCGCTCTTTGCTGCAAGAGGGCGACCGCGACATCCAGCCGCTGAAGGAGCCGCTGCCCCTGCCCGGCCATCCCCGCCACCTGCTCCCCTTCGCCGCGGTCCTGCTGGCGCTCCTGCTGCTGGCGGCCCTGGCGCTCTGGCTGTGGCGCCGGCGCCGCCGCCCCGCCGCAGCCGCCGCCCCGCCGCCTGCGCCCGAGGAGGAGCTCGCCGCGGCGCTGCAGCCGCTGCGCCGCCAGGGTCCGCCGCCCGGCGACCCGCGTCCGTTCTTCGTGGCCCTCAGCTCCCTGATCAAGCGCTTCTGCCGGCGCGCTTACGGCTTCCAGGCCGAGGACTGCACCACGGCCGAGACCGCGGCGCGCCTGGCGGAGCGCGAGCAGGACGCCGCCCTGGTCGGCGCGCTGCGGGCCGTGCTGGACGGCTGCGACCTGGTGAAATTCGCCCGCCGGGTACCGCAAGCCACCGAGGTGGCCGCGCTGTGGCCGGCGCTCGACGCCGTCATCGAGAGTCATCGCGCCCGCCGCCGGGCCCGGGAGGCCGAACGTGCCCAGGCTGGCCGCTGAGACGTTCCTGCTGCTGCTGCTCCTGCTGCCGCTGCTGGCCTGGTGGCGGCTCTGGCTGGGGCGGCGCGGCCAGCGCCACGTCTGGTTCCCCGACCGCGGCCTGCTGCCGGAGGCGCCGCCGCGGCTGAAGGACGTCCTGGTCCGCCGCCTCGACCTCTTCAAGGCCCTGGCCCTGCTGCTGTTCGTCCTGGCCCTGGCCCGGCCGCAGCTGCTGCACACGCGGCGGGTGGAGGAACAGCGCGGCCTGGACATCCTCCTCACTCTCGACGTCTCGGGCTCGATGGCCGCCATCGACTTCAGGCCCAAGAACCGCCTGGAGGTGGCCAAGGAGGTCATCGCCGCCTTCATCGAGAGGCGCCGCGACGACCGCCTGGGACTGGTCATCTTCGCCGCCGTCGCCGCCACCCGCTGCCCGCTGACCGTCGATTCCGACATCCTGAAGCTCACCCTGGCCGAGACCGAGCTGGGCGAGCTGGAGGACGGCACGGCCATCGGCATGGCCCTGGCGGCTGCGGTCAACCGCCTGCGCCATTCGCCGGCCAAGACGCGCATCGTCATCCTGCTGACCGACGGCGTCAACAACCGCGGCGAGATCGACCCGCGCGACGCCGCCAAGATGGCCCGCGACCACGGCGTCAAGGTCTACGCCGTCGGCGTCGGCACCCGCGGCCAGGCCCCCTACCCGGTCCTCGACTCGTTCGGCCGCCGGCGCCACGTCCTGGTCAACGTGGAGATCGACGAGGCGCTGCTGCGCGAGATCGCCAAGACGACCGGCGGCCTCTATTTCCGGGCCACCGACCGCGACTCGCTGCAGGCCGTCTTTGCCGAGATCGATCGCTGGGAAAAGACGGCCATCCAGGGCCGCCGCTACCGCGAGGCGACCGAGCTGTTCCCCGGGTTCATCGCCTCCGGCCTGCTGCTCCTTTTTCTGGTCGAAGTCGCCCGCCGCTCCTTCCTGCGCACCCTGCCGTGAGCCGGCCGGAGCTCAGAAGATTTCGATCTTCAGCAGCCGGCACTCAAGCGGGCCGTTGAAGAGGACGAAGCGCCGCGAGGGCTTCAGGCCGATGGCCTTGACCATCTCCGCGCTGTTGCACAGGACGTAGGCGGTCGAGCCCCGGCAACGTTTCTTGAGAAAATCCCCGAATTCCTTGGCCAGCGCCAGGGCCTGCTCCGCCTCGCCGACGCGAACGCCGTAAGGCGGGTTGCAGAGGATCGTGGCGTTCTCGATGGCCGGGAGCTCGCGAAAGTCTTTGCGCTCGACGGCTAGCGCCCGCGAGCCCGGGATCTGGCGCAGGTTCTCGCGGGCGGCGGCCACGGCCTGGCGGTCGCTGTCGCTGCCGCGGATCAGCCCCGGCGGCAGGGGGCGGCGCGCGGCGTCGAGCTCGCGGCGCACTTCGTTCCAGGTGGCGGCGGCGAAATCGGGCAGGAGCTCGAAGCCGAAGCGCGCGCGGCGGAAGGCCGGGGCGATGCGGCAGTACTGCAGGCAGGCCTCGGCCAGGATGGTCCCCGAGCCGCACATGGGGTCGACCAGCGGCCGCTCCCCCTGCCAGCCGCTCAGGCGCACCAGGGCGGCGGCCAGGGTCTCCTGCAGCGGCGCCGCCACCGTCTGCAGCCGGTAGCCGCGGCGGTGCAGCGAGCCGCCCGAGGTGTCGAGGCTCAGCAGCGCCCGGTCGCGGCGCAGGCTCAGGTGGACCCAGGCGTCGGGCGCTTCGGGATCGACGTCGGGGCGGCGGCCGCAGCGGTCGCGGAAGCGGTCGGCGATCGCGTCCTTGACCCGCAGGGCGGCGAACTGCGAGTGGGTGATGCGGCTGTCGCGGACGTTGGCGAAGACGGCGAAGGTCTTCTCCGGCGACAGGATCGCCTCCCAGGGCACGGCGCGGGCGGCCTCGTACAGCGCCGCGTCGGAAAAGCAGGCAAACTCCGCGAGCGGCGCCAGCACCCGCGTCGCCAGGCGCGAGCCGTAGTTGACCCGGTACAAGCCGGCGGCGTCGTGGCGGAAATGGAGGCCGCTGGCGCCGGCCCGCACCTCGCCGGCACCCAGCTCCTCCAGCTCGGCGCGGGCCAGCTCCTCCAGGCCGCGGGCCACGTGGGCGAAGTAGCGTCCCGGCCGGGAAGCGTCCGCGCCGTCGCCCTGGTAGGCGAACAGGGGGGCGGGGGCGGCGGCCATGCGCGGAGCGGTCACTCCCCGATCTGCAGCTTCAGGAAAGCCAGGACCTTGGCCGGGTCGTGTCCCTTGCCCTTTTCCAGCACTCCGGTCGACTGGGCGCAAAGAAGCTTGCCCCCTTTGTCCAGCACGGCCAGCGCCGGGTAGCCGAAGCCCCTGACCCGGTACAAGTCGACCAGGTGCTGGTTGAGGGGCTGGACCGGCTTCCCGCCGACGTCGCCGTGCACCAGCACGTAGCGCTCGGCGAGGAGGGTGCGGGCGGCGGCGTCGGCGGC
>CAYXCX010000185.1:0-4305 GCA_964463405.1 uncultured Clostridia bacterium | reverse complement strand
GAGATACTGTCGGCGCTGGAGCGCAAGGAAAAGGGGGAGTTCCGGCGCCTGGCCGTCTTCGGCTGCCTGATCCAGCGCTACCACGGCGACCTGAAGGAGGCCTTCGCCGCTGCCGACATCCTCTGGGGGGTCAACGACATGCCGGCGCTGGCCGACGCCATCGCCGCTGACCGGCCGGCCGCGTATCCCGACCGCGAGCGGTTCCTGTACGACGACCGCCACCGCCGGCCGGCGTTCACCACCGCCAACTCCTCCTTCATCAAGATCTCCGAAGGCTGCGATCGGGCCTGCAGCTTCTGCGCCATTCCGGCCATCCGCGGCCCCTTCCGTTCGCGGGCCATCGCCTCCATCGTCCGCGAGGCCGAGGCGCTCAAGCGGCGCGGGGTCGAGGAGCTGAACCTCATCTCGCAGAATTCCACCTATTTCGGCCGCGACCGGGGCAGGGCGTCGCAGTTGCCGGACCTGTTCAAGGAGCTGGCGCCGCTGGCGTTCCGCTGGCTGCGCGTCCTCTACCTAATGCCCGAGGAAGTCACCCCGGAAATCCTCGACGGCTTCTCCCAGCCGACGGTGCTGCCGTACTTCGACCTGCCGTTCCAGCATGTCTCGCCGCCCGTCCTGAAGAAAATGAACCGCGGCGGCTCCCCGGCGAAGAACCTGCGCCTGGTGCGCGACATCCGCCGGCGCTTTCCCGGCGCCGTGCTGCGCAGCACCTTCATCGTCGGCTTCCCCGGCGAGAGCGAGGACGATTTCCGCCGGCTGCTCGACTTCGCCGCCGAGGCCGCGCTGGAACGCATCGGCGTCTTCGCCTTTTCCCCGGAGGAAAACACCCCCAGCTTCGCCATGGCCGGCCGCAAGAGCCCGCGCACGGCCGCCGAGCGCAAGCGGCGCCTGCTCGACGTCTCCGACCGCAACCTGCGGGACTTCAACCGCCGGCTGGTCGGCCAGACCCTCGATTTTCTCCCGCTGGGCCCCTGGACCCACGAGGCCGCCATCGGCCGCATCTGGGCCCAGGCGCCGGAGGTCGACGGCCACTGCCGGGTGCGGGGCCGCTACCGGGAGGGAGCGGCCATGTTCACGGTGCGCATCGCGGGTTTTGAGGAAGAAATGCTCTTGGGAGAAAAATCATGAAGAAAACCGGCCTCGCCGTCGCCACCTTTTTCGGCGCCGGCTTCCTGCCCGTGGCTCCGGGAACCTGGGCCTCGGCGTTCACCGCGCTCCTCGTCTACTTCACCCCGCTCTCCCGGGCCCCTTTCGCCGTCCTGGCCGCCGTCACCGCCACCGTCTTCGCCCTGGGCGTCCCGGCCGCTTCGCTCAGCGAGCGCCATTTCGCGGCCAAGGACCCGCGCCCCTGCGTCATCGACGAAGTGGCCGGGCAGCTGGTCAGCCTGTGGCTGGTGCCGCGCCACGCCGGCTTCTACCTCGCCGCCTTCTTCCTGTTCCGCATCCTGGACATCGTCAAGCCGTTCCCGGTCAAGCGTAGCGAACAGCTGCCGCGCGGCCTGGGCATCATGGTCGACGACGTCCTGGCCGGGGCCTACGTCATGCTGCTCCTGCTCCTGGCCCGGCGCCTGCTCCTGGGCTGAACCGCAATGATTGATTTTTGCTCGCAAACAGTGTAAACTAGGGCGTATTTTCGCAAAGGAGGCCCTTCATGGCAAAGGAATGCGATATATGCGGGAAAAAGCCGACATACGGCCACAACGTCAGCCATTCCCATAAATTGACCAACCGCCGCTGGGAACCGAACCTGCAGAAAGTCAAGACCATCGCCGACGGCAAGATCAAGTCGCTGCGGGTCTGCACCGCCTGCATCCGCTCCGGCAAAGTCAAAAAAACCGTCTGACCTCCCTTCCGGCTTGAACCCCCAGACTGCCGCCGAATTCGCCGCAAGGAAGAGGATCGGACTGATCGGCGCCAGCGCCCCTGAACCCCGGCACCTGCTCTTGGCCGAGTCCATGGGCCGGCTCATCGCCGAGAACGGCTTCGTGCTGGTCAACGGCGGCCTGAAAGGGGTGATGGAAGCCTCGGCCCGCGGCGCCAAGTCGGCCGGCGGCCGGGTCATCGGCATCCTGCCGGGAAAGTCGCCGCTGGAAGCCAACCCCTTCACCGACGTGGCCATCGCCACCGGCCTGGGCTACCTGCGCAACGCCCTGGTGGCGCTGAACTCCGACGCGCTGGTGGCCGTGGCCGGCTCCTACGGCACCCTCTCCGAGATCGCCTACACCCAGATCTATGGCAGGAAGGTGTTCGGCATCGAGACCTGGGACATCCCGGGAGTCGCGGCCGTGGCCGGCCCCGAGGCCGCCATGGAGGGGATTCTCGCCCTGTTCCGCGGCCGGGAGTAGGCGCGGGCAGCCGATCATGGTCCACAACTACCGCGTGGTCCTTCATTTCGACGGCACCGACTACTACGGCTGGCAGTTCCAGACACCGGAGTACCCCACGGTGCAGGCCGAGATGATCCGCGTGCTGAAGATCATCGCCAAGAAGCAGGTGCTGGTGACCGGCAGTTCGCGCACCGACGCCGGCGTCCATTCCCGCGGCCTTACCGCCAACTTCCACCTGCCGGTGGCCATCGCCCCCGATTCCCTGCAGCGGGCCATGAACTCGCTGTTGCCGCGCGATATCCGCGTCATGGAGTGCGCGCTGATGGACCGTTCTTTCAACGCCCGCTTCGGCGCCGTGAGCAAGACCTACCAGTACCGCATCTTCACCGGCGCCGTGCAATCGCCCTTCGACCAGCGCTTCGTCCTGCACCTGCCCTATCCCCTGGACCTGAAGGCCATGCGCCGGGCGGCAAGGCATTTCGTCGGCAGCAAGGACTTCACCTCCTTTTCATCCGACGAGCCGGGAAAGAAGAAAATGCGCGAGATCGACGCGCTCACCATGCGCGTGCGCGGCCAGGAGATCACCTTTACCGTGCGCGGCAAGAGTTTCCTGCGCTACATGGTGCGCAACATGGTCGGGACGCTGATCGACGTCGGCCGAGGCAAGATCGCCCCCGGCGACATCCCGGCCATCTTCGCTGCCAAGGACCGGCGCAAGGCCGGGCAGACGGCGCCGGCCAAGGGGCTGACGTTGCTGCGCGTCGAGTACGGCGAAACCGGCGCCCGCAGCGGGCCGGCCCCGGTTGCCGCCAACCGGGACGACTAGAGCGTCTTTTTTTGCGCCCCCATTCCATTTGCTGTACAATACCACTTCCGGAAAATCGCCGGTGATCCGCCAAGGAGTGCACATGGCCAAGCCAACGTCCAAGTCCAGGCGCCCGGCGGCCCCAAGAAAAGCGGCCGCCGCCAAAGGAAAGGCCACGAAAAAAAAGCCCATCGCCCTGAAAAGGAAGCCGGCCGCGCCAGCCCGCCGAAAATCGCCTGCCGCCGCCCCGGCCGACCGCTTCCAGGCCCGGATCGCAGGCTACCGCAACGAGCCCGGGGCGCTGATCCCCCTGCTGCAGGCAGCTCAGGAGGCCTACGGCTACATCCCCGAGGCGGCGATCCGGCGCATTCACCGGGCCGTCGGCGTTCCCCTGGCCGAGATCTTCGGCGTGATCACGTTCTATTCGCAGTTCCGCCTCAAGCCGCTTGGCAAGTACCTGATCAAGATGTGCGACGGCACCGCCTGCCACGTCAACGGCTCGGAGCGCCTGGCCGGCGCCATCGAGGACGAGCTGCGCCTCGGCGGCGGCGACACGACCGCGGACGGCCTGTTCACCCTGCAGAAGGTGGCCTGCCTCGGCTGCTGCTCGCTCTCGCCGGTGATCATGATCAACGACGAGACCTACGGCCGGCTGACGCCGAAGAAGGTCCAGCAGCTGCTGAAAGAATTCAAATCCAGGGCCCAGAAATCTCAAACCGCCTGAGCGCAGCAAGGAGAGGAACATGAAGACCATCAAGATAGGCCTTGGCACCTGCGGAGTGTCGGCCGGCGGTGAAAAGGTCCATGCCGCCCTGAAGGAAGCGATCGCCACGGCCAAGATCCCGGTCCGGCTCGTGGAAACAGGATGCATGGGGAACTGCTACCAGGAGGTCTTGGTCGAGGTCCTTGATGAGGATGGCCGCAGCAACCTGTACGGCAATGTGACCCCCGACAAGGTCCGAAGGATCCTGGACGAGCAGGTCCTGAACGACCGGCCCGTCGGCGAATGGATCGTCAAGGGAAGGGATGCCGCAGCCGAGGACACGTTCTTCGCCAAGCAGAGACGGATCGTCCTGCGCAACTGCGGCATCATCGACCCCGACTCCATCGATGAATACATCGCCAGCGGCGGTTACGCGGCCATCCAGAAAGTGCTGAAGGATTTCACGCCCG
>CAYXCX010000184.1:0-4317 GCA_964463405.1 uncultured Clostridia bacterium | reverse complement strand
GGGTGCCCGGCCAGGCGCTTGAGCAGCAGCCCCTTCAGCTTCTCCTCGCGCTCCAGCAAGGCCGCCACGCCCATGTTCTCCTTCAGCTGGATGGCCAGGGCGGCGCGGATGGCCTGCAGGAAGCCGGGGGTGCCGCCGTCCTCGCGGACCTCGATGTCGTCGTAGTAGCGCTGCTCGCCCCAGGGGTTGGTCCACAGCACGGTGCCGCCGCCCGGGTGGTCGGGGACGCGGTTGCGGTACAGCTCCTTGCTCAGCAGCATGACTCCCGAGGAGCCGGGGCCGCCCAGGAACTTGTGCGGCGAGAAGAACACGGCGTCCAGGCGCTGCGCCGGGTCGGCCGGGTGCATGTCGATGGCCACGTAGGGGGCCGAGGCGGCGAAGTCGACGAAGCAGTAGCCGCCGTGGCGGTGCATGATGGCGGCCATCTCGCGGTAGGGGGTGAGGATGCCGGTGACGTTGGAGCAGGCCGAGAAGGAGCCGATCTTCAGGTCGCGGCCGGCGTGCTTTTTCAGGATGCGCTCCAGGTGCTCCAGGTCGGGCAGGCCGTCGGCGTTGCGGCGGATGATCTCCACCTGGCAGTAGCACTCGTTCCAGGTGGTGTGGTTGGAGTGGTGTTCCATGTGGGTGAGGATGACCAGCGGCTTGCGGCGGCTGCGGCCCGGGAGCTTGCCGCAGTACTGTTCGGGGATGCGCAGCCCCAGCAGGCGCTGCAGCTTGTTGATTACCGCGGTCATGCCGAAGCCGGAAAAAAAGAGGGCATCCCCGTCGTTGGCGCGCACGTGGCGCTTGATAACCTGCTGCGCCTGGTGGTAGGCGGCGGTCGTGTTGGTGCCGGTCACGGTGGTCTCGGTGTGGGTGTTGCCCACGAAGGGGCCGATCCGGTCGGCCATGTACTCCTCGATGGGGCGGTAGAGGCGGCCGCTGGCCGTCCAGTCGGCATACAGGATGCGCTTCTCCCCGTAGGGGGTGGCGAATGCCTGGTCGATGCCGATCACCTGGCTGCGGTACGGGGCGAAATCTTTCACGGGCACCTCTCTTTCCGATATGACAGTATTTTAAGGCATCGGCGCCCGGGCGTCAATAGGGGAAAACGGATGATTCCAGCGACGGATGCCTATTGTTCCTTTAGTCTCGTCGGTGTTGCCGGCGTAGTCAGAAGCTCGTAAAATACCTGCCACTTGCGCTCTGGCGCCGCCCCGGGCCCGGCCGCCTTTTCCACGCAGGCGCGGACCATTTCTTCCCCCAGCGTGTAGTTGATGACGTAGCTGCGGTAGGCGGCGATGAACTGCAGCGATTTTTCGACCTGCTCGGGGGTCTCCAGGCCGTAGCGCTCCAGCCAGCGCTGCGCCTCGCCGCGGCTCATCCTGCCGTCCAGGTACTCGCGGGCCGCCTGGTTGCCAGCCCGGTCCAGTTTGTGGGTCAGTTTTTGCACCCGGGCCTGGCGTTCGGCCTTGGCCGGGTCCAGGCCGGCCAGCGGGTAGAGGACCTTTTTCTCGAATTCCAGCCGCTCGTCGCCGGGGAAAAGCAGCTCGATGCCGTAATTGGCCGTCCCCTCGGCGATGAGCGACTGGGGAGCGAACAGCGGATAGACCGTGAATTCCACCCAGCCCCGCCCCTTGGCCAGCTTCTCCTCCAGCAGCGAGTTGTACACGTGGTGGCCCGGGTAGCCCTCGTGGGCGGCGCGCGGCACGGCCTGGTCGACGCGCATGGGCAGGTCGGTGTTGACCTCGATCAGGCTGAAGGCGTTGCCCTTGTACCAGTTGTAGGCTCCCCAGGGCTTGTCCTTCACGTAGGCGGCGCTGAAGCTCTCGCCTGCGGGCAGGCCGATCCGCTGCAGCGTGCGCCGGCGGCACTCGGCGATGGCGGCGTTGAAGACCGCCGCCACCTTGTCGTCGGGGACGTGGAAATCCCGGCGAAAAGCGGCCAGCCTTTGCTGGAGGCTGCCGGCGCCCGGCAGGAGCGCCTCCAGCTCGTCCAGCGCCTTGTCAAATTCTATCTGCGGCCGGACCGGCTCCACGGCATCGTAAAAGAGGCGCGACTCCTCGTCGAAGGAGAATTTTTTCCCGGCCAGGGCGTCGATCTGGGCCCGGACGGCGACGAGCTGCTTGCGCAGGAATTCGGCGCGCAGCCGTTCCATGGCATCGGCGGGCGCTTTGCCGGCGGCGGCCAGCTGCGCGAGCAGCGAGCCGGCCTTCTGCCTGAGCGCGGCCGCCGGGAAGCCGCGGCGCAGCACCGAGTCGTCGTGGGTCACGACCCATTCCTTGGGGCCGTAATAGGCGTCGATATAGCCCGGCGAATAGGCGCCGACCTCCAGGGCCAGCCTGACGTAGCCCTCGGCGACGCGGTCGAGCCCCGGCTTCGCGGCGTCAGCCACGGCCAGGGACAGGCATGGGATAGCCAAAAACGACAGCAAGACTAAAAAATGCTTCATGATTCACCTGCGGCATGTTGCGTTGCCCTCATTCTAGTTCATCCCGGCATAATGGGCAACCCGATCCGCTCCGTCCGAAAGTTCGTGAGACATCTCCGCCCCAAGGCCCATAATCGTCATCGAGTAGATATAACCAGGGGCGCCCGCTCCCTTTCCATTAGCCAATTCCCTTTAAGCTGGCTTGCTCAAGGAGCGTTTTTTTGCTATTTTATGCCTGATGGAAAAGACGCTGGCTGTCCTGAATGGCCTGAAAAACGGGGGACTGATCGCGGAGTACGCCATCGGCGGAGGCATGGGCGCCGTTTTTTATATTGAGCCTTTCCTGACCTATGACCTGGACATCTTTGTCATCCTCAAGGACGAGGCTGCCCTGGATCCGTTGTCCGGAATATATGAGAATCTAAGGAAAAGCGGGTACAGGCCGAAAGACGAGCAGGTGATCATCGAGGGCGTCCCGGTGAAGTTTCTGCCAGCCTGGAACGACCTCCTCAAGGAGGCCGTTCAGGAGGCCAGGGCGATCGAGTATCAGGGAGTTGCCACCCGGGTCATGACTGCTGAGCATCTCCTGGCCATCATGCTGGCCACCGGCCGGGCGAAAGACCGTGAGCGATTTCTCAAGGTCCTCGCCGAGGCTGAGCTGGATCGAAAAAAAATGGAACGGATCGTGAAACGCCACGGCCTGCAAGGAAAATACGCTTCATGGAAAGGAAGCAGGCGCTGAAAAAAGAGGAAGCGGGCGCCCGCGAGCAGTTCTCCCGGCTGCTGGCTGGCAAGAATGCATCCCGTAGGCGCAAGGCCCGGATGCCCTATGCGCGCAAGGTCGAGACCGTGATCCGCCTGCAGGAAATTGCGGCTGCGGCGCGGCGAGCGATGGGGACGCGGCCTGCCCGCTCCGCCTGGCGCCTGCCGGCGCCAGCCAAGCCTGCCCCCCGAAACTAGCGGCAGCGCATCCCGTTCCCTTGTTTTCGGTTTGGGCGATCCCGCAACCAGGCAGCGGGGCACGTCCTGCTCCCTCCGATTGCCATTTATCTAAAATTGACACTCGAATACCCCTCTGCTACAATCCTCGCCTGGCCGGAGGGATGGCAGAGTGGGCGTCACGCTATGGTTTCTGCTAGTTCCTGCTATCGCAGAAACCATCTAGCGTGACCCTGCCAACACCAGATGTTTTTGGCAAATCCTTGAGTTAGCCAAAAACATGGTGTTGGGATCGATTGCGGCGGCCGGCCTCACTTCGATTTCAACTAGGTCACTTTTGTGTTGAAATCGTCTAGTGAGGCACGTCCCCGAATGGGGATCTTGAAAAACGTTGCCCCTTTACGGGGACCGGGGTTCGACCCATTCGCGATCTGCGAATGGGACAAATTCGCAAGATGCGAATTTGGACCGCGAGCCTTGCGAGCGGCCCGCAGGGTGCGCGGCAGCAGCCGCGCATCCCATCCCTTTCCCTTTTATTCAACTTTGACGATCACGCATCCAGGGAAAGGGACACGTCCTACTCCCTCCTATCGCTTTCTATTAGAATTGACACTCATGAAACGCTTTGCTACAATTCCGCCGGCCGGAGGGATGGCAGAGCGGGCGTCACGCCCTGGTTTCTGCCGATCTCCTCGATCGCAGAAACCAATCGGCGTGACCCTGCCAACACCAGATGTTTTTGGCGATATTCCATTAATTGCCAAAAACATGGTGTTGGGATCGATTGCGGCGGTATTGAAATAGTTAATGCTCAATCGGGGACCGGGGTTCGACCACTCGGCGATCTGCCGAGTGGGGACCTGCGAGCGCAGCGAGCGGCCCGCAGGGTGCGCGGCAGCAGCCGCGCATCCCATCCTACTCCCTCCTATCGCTTTCTATTAGAATTGACACTCATGAAACGCTTTGCT
>CAYXCX010000183.1:0-4359 GCA_964463405.1 uncultured Clostridia bacterium | reverse complement strand
CATGTGCATACAACTACCACAAACCGGGTTGCAGGTCAAGGGCGGGGAAGAAACCGGCCCCGAGACGCCTGGCGTAGGCCCTACAGCCAGTTTTTCTTCTTGAAGAAGCGGATCATGGCGGCGGCGGCGGCCACGATGACCAGCCAGAAGACCGGATAGCTCCAGCGCCAGGGGATCTCGGGCATGTGCCGGAAGTTCATGCCGTAGACGCCGGCCAGGAAGGTCAGGGGCATGAAGATGGTGGCGATGATGGTCAGCACCTTCATCACCTGGTTCATGCGATTGCTCACCGAGGAAAGGTAGATGTCGAGCATGCTGGAGAGCATCTCGCGGTAGGACTCGATGCTGTCGACGATGTGGATGGCGTGGTCGTAGAGATCGCGCAGGAAGATCTTGGTCGCCGGCTGGATCAGCTCCGACTCGCTCTTTTCCAGGGTACTGACCACCTCGCGCAGGGGCCAGGCCGTCTTGCGCAGAAAGATCAGCTCGCGCTTGAGGCGGTGGATCTGGTGCAGCGTCTCGGGCTGGGGGTTGCCGACCAGCTCGTCCTCCAGGAGCTCGATGCGCTCGGCGAACTTTTCCACGATGACGAAGTAGTGGTCGATGATGCAGTCCAGGAGGGCGTAGGCCAGGTAGTCGGGCCCCATGCGGCGGACGCGCCCCTTGCCGCCGCGGATGCGCTCGCGCACCGAATCGAACAGGTCGCCCTCGCGGCCTTCCTGCAGCGAGATCACGTAGTTGCGGCCGCAGACGATGCTGACCTGCTCGGAGACGATTTCCAGGCTGCCGGCGTCGAAATCGAGCATCTTGAGCACGATGTAGATGTAGCTCTCCATGTCGTCGGTCTTGGGGCGCTGGTCGGTGTTGAGGATGTCCTCCAGGATCAGGGGGTGCAGCCCGTAGCCGCTGCCCAGTTTCTCCAGCAGCCCGACGTCCTGCAGCCCCTCGATGTCGATCCAGGTCACCGTGGCGGTGTCGCGGAAGGGGATGCACTCGTCCAGCGTCGCCTGCTCCCGCTCGCGCAGCGCCTCCGGGTCGTAATCCATGATGCGCATGCGCGAGGAGCCCTGCTTGCGGGCGCCGATGTGCACCAGCGTGCCCGGGGACATCCCCTCCTTGAGCGAGCGCCTCTTGAGCCGCTCGGCCATGCTCACCCCAGCCTCTTGACGAACAGGACCTTGTCGTCGCCCGGGGCGTAGAAGTCCTTCAGCACCGCCGCCTGGGCGTAGCCGCCGTTGAGATAAAACCGGCGCGTGGGCTCGTACTGCTCCCGCCCCGATGTTTCGACCCAGACCAGGCGCCCGCCGGCGGCGGCGATCCGTTCCTCGCTCCGGCGCAGCAGGCGGCCGCCGATCCCCTGGCCGCGGCACTCGCCGTGGACGGCGATCCAGTACAGGTCGTAGCTGCCCCGGGTGCAGGCGATCTCTCCCCAGCAGGAATAGCCGAGCGGCCGCCCCTGCCGCTCGGCGAACAGGAAGACATAACCGCTCTCGGCTCCGCGTTGCAGCCTTTCCTCCACCAGCTCCACCGCCACCGCGATCTCATGGTCGTGGAAGAACCCCGTGGAGGCCACGATGGCGCGGACGGCGGCGACGTCGCCGGGACGCGCTTCGTCGCGGTAGGTCAGTTCGTCAGGTTCCCTCATGCTCCCCTCCGGCAGCCTCCGGCAAATCGAATCGGCGGGCGAGGCTGTCTTCGGCGATGCGCTCCACCGTCTCCGTGAAGGACAGCCCGGCCTGGGCGGCCGCGGCGGCGAAGCCGCCGTCGGGGGCCAGGCAGGGATTGGCGTTGATCTCGAGCACCCAGGGCTGGCCCTGGGCGTCGACGCGAAAATCGACCCGGGCGTAGCCGGACAGGCCGAACGCCTGCCAGCAGCGGCGGGCCATGTCGCGCAGGCGCTCCAGCAGGGGGGCGTCGGCGGCGGCGAAATCGAAGCCGCGCCGGGTGTGGGCATACTCGAAGGACTCCTCCTCCCACTTGGCACGGAAATCGACGACCCTGGGCTTGCCTTGGGGATAGTCGATGAAGCGCATCTCGGCCGCGGGCAGGCACTCCCCGGCCAGCAGCGACAGGTTGAACTCCCGCCCTTCGACGTAGCGCTCGGCGAAAAATCCGCGGCCGCCGCGGTTCTTGCGCTCCAGGGCGGCGCGCAGCTCGCCGGCGCTTCCGGCGGCGACGAGCGAATCGTCGGCGAACCAGTTGGAGGCGTGCTCCCAGACCGATTTGAGCAGGTAGGTCGCCGCCGGCAGCTCCTCGTCCGCCGCGGCTCCGGTCGCGGCCGCCTCCAGCCACTCCGGGGTGGCGATGCCGGCCTGGCGCAGGATCCTCTTGCTCAGGACCTTGTTGGAGGTGGTGAACATCGCTTCCTGGCCGTTGCCGGTGTAGGGCAGGCGCAGGTGGTCGAGCAGGGCCGGGGCCAGGTGGATGAGGCGGCCGTCCCCGGCCAGCGATTCCACCAGGTTGAAGACGAAGAGCGGCTTGGCGCGGCGCAGGGCGGCCAGCGCCCGGCCGACGTCCAGCGACATGGGGATGACGCGGCGGCCCCAGCCCAGTTCGGCCAGGGAGCCGCCGATGGCCTCGACCTGGGCCAGCACGTCCAGCTCGTCCTTGGGCGAGTCGGGGCCGACCCGGTTGTGCAGGATGACCGCGCGCCCCTTTTTCACTGCGGCAGCCTCTTAAGGGCCGAGGCCATGATGCGGCCGATCAGGCCGCGGTAGGATATCCCCAGCAGGCGGCAGAGGATGGGCAGGTCCGAATGGGTTGGGTTCAATCCGGCCAGCGGGTTGACCTCGATAAAGTTCACCGCGCCGCGGTGGTCCATCTTGACGTCGACGCGGCCGCCGTCCAGGCAGCCCAGGCCGCGCCAGGTTCGCAGCGCCACGTCGGCGCAGGCGGCAGCGTCGGCGGCCGGGGCCAGGGCGTAGCGCACCTTCTCCTCGTATTGCTCCTTGTTCAGGTAGGAATAGGCGTGGGCCTCGGCCTGCTCGTTGAGCACGACCTCCATCACTCCGATGACCTCGGCTTCGGCGCCGCTGCCGGTGACGCCGACGGTGAACTCGCGGCCGGGAAGGAACGTCTCGACCAGCACCGGCTGGGCGAAGCGGGCCAGCAGCGAGCGGCACACGGCGACCAGCTCGGCGCGGGAATCGACCTTGGAGCGGGCGTCGATGCCCTTGCCCGTGCCTTCGGCCAGAGGCTTGGCGAACAGCGGGAACGGCAGGTCGACGGCCTCGGCGTCGGCCAGGGCCGCCACCACGGCAAAGTCGGGGGTCGGCACGCCGAAGGAACGCACCACCGTCTTGGTCATGGCCTTGTCCAGGGCCAGGGCCAGGATCAGGGGGCCGGAGAAGGTGTAGGGAATCTCGTAGGCGTCGAGCAGGGCCGGGACCTGCGCCTCGCGGCCCAGGCCGAACATTCCCTCGCAGATGTTGAACACCATGTCCCAGCGCTCGCCGGCGGCCAGCCGCCCCACCAGCGCCTTAACGTTGCCGATGCGCCGGGGCTCGTGCCCCAGCTCGCGCAGCGCCGTTTCGATCCCCGCGATGGTGTCGGGACGGTCGAATTCGGCCGTCTCTTCGCGGCCGTAGCCCGCGTCCAGGTAGTCCTGCCTCAGGTCGTAGGTCATGCCGATGATCATGTTCGCTCGCTCCGTTTTTCGCTCAGGGGATTGTACGCCTGAACCCGGCCGCTTGGCAAGGGCGCGCGGGGCGGACGGGGTCAGGACCCGGCGCCGGGCTCGGGGTAGCGGTACACTTTTTTCTGGTAGTTGCGCAGCAGCACGTCGCCGTCCTCGCGTCCCTGGAAGTAATCGGGAAGCAGCGGGATCTTGCCGCCGCCGCCCGGGGCGTCGACCACGTAGTGGGGCACGGCGTAGCCGCTGGTGTGCCCGCGCAGCCCCTCGATGACCTCCAGCCCCTTCTCCACGCTGGTGCGGAAGTGGGCGGAGCCCAGGATGGGGTCGCACTGGTACAGGTAGTAGGGGCGGACGCGGATCTTGAGCAGCTCGTGCATCAGCTTCTTCATGACCGGCACCGAGTCGTTGACGCCCTTGAGCAGCACCGTCTGGCTGCCCAGGGGGATGCCGGCATCGGCCAGCCGCTCGCAGGCCTGGGCGGCCTCGGGGGTGACCTCGTCGGGGTGGGTGAAGTGCAGGCTCATCCACAGCGGCCGGAAGCGCTTCAGCAGGGTGACCAACGCCGGCGTGACCCGCTGCGGCAGCACCGCCGGCACCTTGGTGCCGATGCGCACGAACTCGACGTGGGGGATGCGGCTGAGGCGGGTCAGCAGGTACTCCAGGCTGGCGTCGGGCAGGGTAAGCGGGTCGCCGCCGGAAAGCAGCACATCGCGCACGTCGGGGTT
>CAYXCX010000182.1:0-4386 GCA_964463405.1 uncultured Clostridia bacterium | reverse complement strand
AATATATACAAATATGCCTTGTCAAGAAATTTTGGCAAAAAAAAATTCCGAAAAACCGTATTGACACGCTACATTTAGCGCTTTATAATCGAGCGTCAACTAGATTTATAGGCCAAGGAGAGCCAAATGGAAAACTTTCCCGAAAATGCCCTGAAAATCCTGCGCGCCCGCTATTTCAAGAAAGACGAGAAGGGGAACCTGGTCGAGAGCAAGCCTTCCGAGCTGTTCCGCCGGGTCTCCCGCTTCATCGCCCAGGCCGAAAAGAGCGCCGCGGACAAGAAGCTTTGGGAGGAAAAGTTTTTCCAGGCCATGATGCGCAAGGACTTCATGCCCAACTCTCCCACCCTGACCGGCGCCGGCCGGCAGATGTGCCTCTCCGCCTGCTTCGTCCTGCCCATCGACGACTCCCTGGACGGCATTTTCGAGACGGTCAAGAACGCCGCCCTGGTCCACAAGGAAGGGGGCGGCACCGGCTTCGACTTCTCGCGCATCCGCCCGGCCGGCAGCTTCGTGCGCAAGACCCAGGGCATCGCGTCGGGGCCGGTTTCATTCCTGAAGGTCATCGACGCCGGCACCGAGGCGGTCAAGCAGGGCGGCACCCGCCGCGGCGCCAACATGGGCGTGCTGCGCGTGGACCATCCCGACATCCGCCACTTCATCACCATGAAGCGCGACGGCGTCAGCGCCCAGAACTTCAACATCTCGGTGGCCATCACCGACGCCTTCATCGAGGCCATCCAGAACCGGACCCACTACGACCTGGTCAACCCCATGGACAACGCGTCGGCCGGCCAGGCCAGCGCCCAGGAGGTCTTCGACCTGATCGTCGATTCGGCCTGGAGCAACGGCGATCCCGGCCTGATCTTCATTGACAAGGTCAACCGCCTGAACCCGACCGCGGCCCAGGGACCGATCCGCGCCACCAACCCCTGCGGCGAGCAGCCGCTCCACGACTACGAGGCCTGCAACCTGGGCTCGATCAACCTGCTGAACCTCTACGACGAACAGGACGCCGACGGCGTGGACTGGGCGCGCTTCCGCGAGATCATCCAGCTGGGCATCCGCTTTCTCGACGACGTCATCGACGTCAACCTCTACCCGCTGGAGAAAATCGACCGCATGGCCAAGGCCAACCGCCGCATCGGCCTGGGCGTGATGGGGTTCGCCGACCTGCTCATCCGCTGCGCCATCCCCTACGCCAGCGAGGAGGCGCGCGCCCTGGGGCGCAAGATCGTCCGCTTCCTCAAGCAGGAGGCGGTCGCCGCCTCGCGCCTCCTGGGCGAGGAGCGGGGAAGCTTCCCCAACATCGAGAAGTCGGTCTACCAGGGGCAGACGATGCGCAACGCCTCGGTGCTGACCATCGCCCCTACCGGCACCATCTCGCGCATCGCCGGCTGCTCCTCCAGCATCGAGCCCATCTTCGCCTTCGAGGTGATCTCCAAGATCCTCGACGGCGAGATCGTCGACATCCACCCCCTGTACCGCGAGTGGCGGGAGCGCCACCCCGGCGACGCGCCGCCGCCCCACTTCGTCACCGCCCAGGAGATCTCGCCCCTGGACCACCTGAAGATGCAGGAGGTCTTCCAGGAGGACGTGGACAGCGCCGTTTCCAAGACCATCAACTTCCCCAACTCGGCCAGCCGCGAGGACATCGCCCAGGCCTACCTGCAGGCCTTCGCCATGAACATCAAGGGCATCACCGTCTACCGCGACGGCTGCCGCGCCGTGCAGGTGCTGAACAAGGCCGGCGAGGAAAAGCCCACCCCCCTGGGCCGGCCCGACGCCATCCCCTCGACCACCCACAAGATCTCCACCGGCCTGGGCAACCTGTACATCACGGTCACCTATTTCAACCAGAAGCCCTTCGAGGTGTTCGCCTCCATCGGCAAGAGCGGCTATTCGACCATGGCCGACGCCGAGGCCATCGGCCGCCTGATCTCGCTGGCCCTGCGCAGCGGCATCCCGGCCGAGGAGGTCGTCAACCAGCTCAAGGGCATCGGCGGCGCCGAGCCGATCTTCTCCAACGGCCAGCTCATCCAGTCCATTCCCGACGCCATCGCCAAGGTGCTGGAAACCCACGTGGGCAAGGTCAACACCCGCCACCAGGACCTGAACCTGCCCACCTGCCCGATCTGCGGCGGCAGCGTCAGCGACGAGAAGTGCCCCACCTGCCCCAACTGCGGCTGGTCCAAGTGCAACGGCGTCTGAGCCGGCGCACAGGCCGCACGGCCGGGGCAAATTGACATTGCAAATCTTCTTGTTATAGAATGGATGGCAAAGCGAACATGGACGCACTGAAGAAGTTCATCAGCAAATACGCGGCCGGCTCCATCGTCTACAAAAAAGGGGAGATCCAGAGCGATTTTTTCATCATCAACAAGGGCAAGGTGCAGCTGAAGAACGACGGGCAGGGCCTGATCCTGGCCACCCTCACCAAGGGCGACTTTTTCGGCGAGGAATCGCTCAACAGCGAGCAGAACGCCATCTACACCGTCGAGGCCGTCGAGGACTGCTTCCTGATCAAGATCCCCTACGTCGCCCTGACCGACATGCTCAAGCAGACGCCCGACATCGCCCTCAAGATCCTCAAGAAGCTGAGCGAAAAGCACATCAAGATCCAGACCGTCCTGCTGCAGGCCGCCGCCGCGCCGGCGGCGAAGGAAAAGGCGGCCGGCAAGGAGCCGCAGCGCGAGGACTCGACCTCGGAAAAGATCGGCGGCGAGGTCAAGGCCTACCTGATCATCCAGCGCTCCAACCGCCTGGTGCAGCTGACCAAGACGCAAACGTTCCTGGGCCGCCGCGACTACACCACCGGCTTCGTGCCCGACATCGACCTCACCGACGAGGACGAAGAAAAGTACATCTCACGCAAGCACGCCAAGATCCAGTTCCGCGACGACAAGTTCTACCTGTCCGAGGAGCCGGGCGCCATCAACGGCACCTTCCTCAACGGCAACAAGCTGCAGACCGGGGTCAAGCACGAGCTGAAGGCCGAGGATGAGATCACCCTCTGCCACCTGAACATCGTCTTCAAGGTCTGAGCGCTTCCGTTCTCAGGCGCCGATTTCTCCGTTGTAAAAAACCGTCTCGCCGCCTGCGCCCGTCTCCAGCCTCAGGCCGCCATCGTCGGCCAGGCCGCGGAAAACGCCGTGCCGCAACCGGCCGTCCTGGTGGAAGCTCACCCGGCGGCCCATGAAGGAGCGGCTCCAGTGGCGGGCCCGCTCCAGCAGCGGCGACGGATCGTCTCCGCCCAGGCGCTGCAGCCAGATTTCCATGGCGGCGGCCAGACGCTCGCGCCCTTCCTCCAGCGGCCATTCGCGGCCGCTGAGGGTCAGCAGCGAGGCGGCCCGCCGGCGCAGGGCGGCGGGAAAATCCTCGCGGCGCTGGTTCAGGTTGACGCCGATGCCGACCAGGCAGGCGGCGTCGTTGCCGAAGACCTGGTTTTCGCACAGGACGCCGGCGATTTTTGCCGTCCCGGCCAGCACGTCGTTGGGCCATTTCAGGGCGAACTCCAGATGCGTCCAGGCCGAGAGCGCCTCGCAGACGGCGACGCCCGAGGCCAGCGGCAGCAAGGACAGCCGGCGGGCGTCGGCCAGGCGGAAGGCGAACGTGACGGCCAGCCCCTGCCCCGGCGCCGAAATCCAGGCGCGGCCGTCGCGGCCGCGGCCCGCCGTCTGCGAGACGGCGCTGACCATCAGGGGCAATTCGCCCTGCAGGCGGGAAAGGTTTTCGCGCACGTAGTCGTTGGTGGAGCGGCAGGAATCCAGGCGCAGGTGGCGGAAGCGCTCAGCTGAGGTCGGCAAGGGTGCGGCCGATCTTGGCCTGCTTGTCGATGCAATCCTGCAGGTTCTTCTTGAAGTTCAGGATGACGTCGGCCGGCGCCTTTTCGGCGAAGCCGCCGCCGAGCTTGGCCTCCATCTGCCCGATCAGCTTGGCCAGTTTTTCGTGCTCGTGGCGCAGCCGCTCCAGCTCGCGCAGGCGGTCGCGGTCGTCGGCGAAGGGCAGCAGGATCTCCCAGTTCTGGCTCACGCCGCGGAAGCCCTTGGCCAGCGCCGCGAAATCGTCGACGATCTCCGTCTTCTGGCTGCGGCTGAGGAAATCAAAATAGCGCAGGTGCGTTTCCAGCTGCCGGCGCTCGCCGGCCGCATCGCACTTGAGGTAGATGGGGATGCGCTTGTTGGGCTCGATGCGGTTTTCGGTGCGGGTCTTGCGCGTCTCGGCCACCACCCGGCGCAGCGTCTCCACCGCCGCATGCGCCTCGGGAAAGACGAACTCGCCGCGGAAGGAGGGGTATTCGGTCTCGATCAGGAACCCCCCCTCGCCCTGGAGGCGATGCCAGAGTTCTTCGGTGATGAAGGGCATGAAGGGATGCAGCAGCTGCAGGAT
>CAYXCX010000181.1:0-4388 GCA_964463405.1 uncultured Clostridia bacterium | reverse complement strand
CAGCCCGCGGCCGGCCAGCGCCCTCTTGCCGTCGATCTCCTCGCGGGTGTGATAGGGGACAAGGCGGTTATCCTCCACCCGGCCCCTGATCTGGGGAAAGCCGTTCTGCTCCTTGAAGAAATAGAACTGCGGCAGGTCGACGGTCACCAGGTCGGTCGGGCGGCCGTACAGGGGATAGGGGTAGGCGGGCGAAGGCTGGAGCGAGCCGCGCAGCAGCGGTTCGTAATAGCCGGTGAAGATGACCCGGGGGGCGGCGCTGGCATGGAAATCATAGTGCTCCCGCAGATACCTGAAAAAGGGCTCGCTCAGGCCCAGCTCCGCCAGCCGCTGGCGGAAATCGCGCATGCTGGCCGTCAGGCGTCCGACCGTCACCTGCTCCGAGCCGAAGCGCACCAGGGCGGCGGGGTCGACGGCGGCGAACTTTTCCAGGCTGAGGTCGATGGCGTCGAGCAGCGACTGGGCCGGCTGGTCGTCGCGCAGCTGCGGCGGCGCGACGGCGCGGACCAGGGCGCTGGCCGCCGTCCAGACGACCGGAGGCGAAGGCAACGGCTCGACCGCAGGCAGGGGGGGCTTTTCCGCGGCCGGCGGCAGAGGCTTGGGCGCCACGTAAATCTTTTTCTTGGGCTCGCAGGCCAGCAGCAGCAAGCCCAGGAGCAGCAACACGATCACCGGCTGTGTTCGTTTCGGCTTCATTGCCGCCAATATATCATAAGATTATGTTCCTAAGAAATTGAGAGCTCTTAGTGTTAGTGTTAGTGTTAGTGTTGGCAATAAACTCGACGAACTAGCGAATAAAAAGGGAAAAAGTGAAGCGCACGCCTGGTCACTTGTCACTTGTCACTGAGTCTTTGATCAATAAGGCCACTCCAATGCCGCCGTTGTGAAACAGGATCTTCCGGTCATGGGGCAGGCCCAGGGCCTTCTCGTTCTCCAGCCCCGGCACGATGATCGCGTAGGCGCAGCCGGCGTAGTCGCGGCGCACCTTGTCGCCGATGCGCCGGTAGAAGGCAAGGGCGTCGCCGCCGGCGCTCTGGCGGGCGCCGTAGGGCGGGTTCATGGCCAGAAGCACTTTCGACCGGTCGCCGGCGGGCGGATGGAGGCGGAAGAAATCGGACTGATCGACTTCGGCCAGAGCGCCCAGCCCGGCCGCCGCGACGTTGCGCCGGGCCGTGTCCACGGCCTTGGCGTCGATGTCGGAGCAGTAGATGCGCCGCGGCCCGGCCTTCGCCCGCGCCCGCAGCTCCTTGGCCAATTCCTCCGCCACATAACGATAGCGGGCCGGCCTGAAGGAGGGCCAGGCCTGGAAGGCGAAGGAGCGGTCGCGGCCGGGCGCAAGGCCCAGGAGCAGGCTGCCGGCCTCCAGGGCGAACGTGCCGGAGCCGCAGAAGGGATCGATCAGGATGCGGCAATGCCCGATGCCCGCCTCGCGCAGGACGGCGTGGGCCAGGGTCTCGCGCAGCGGCGCCGCCCCGGTGAACTTGCCCAGGCCGCGGCGGTGCAGCAGCTCGCCGCTCGTGTCCAGGCTGACCTGGCAGCGGTTCGCCTCAAGGCGGATGAGGATCAGCTGCCCGGGATCGCCTTCCTGGCCGGCGCCGCAATCGACGCGCAGGCCGGCGGCGGCCAGGCGCGAAGAGACGGCCCGCGCCGCCTCCTCCTCCAGCCGCCCCTCATGCCACAGCCGCGAGCGGGCGGCGCTGACGGCGAAGAGGGCCCGGGCGCCGTCGGCCAGGTGCAGCTCCCAGGGGATGGCCGCCAGCCGCTCGCGGAACTCGGCGAAGCCGGTGGCCTTGAAGCGCTCCAGGCGCATCAGCACCCGGCTCAGGGTGCCGGCGCCCAGGTTGGCCCGCCAGGCCTGCTCCAGCCTGCCGCTGAAGGCAAGGCCGCCGCGCCCGGCCGCGGCGGCGGCGATGCCCAGCTCCAGCAGCTCGCGGCGCGCCGTCTCCTCGAAGCCCGGGGCGACGACGGCGAAGAACTCGTGGCTGCGGCCCAGCACGTGGTCCTTGACCCGGCGCGCCAGGGCCTTCTCATTGAATTCCGGCGTCATTTTACCTTCCAGCCCTTGCCGCGGAAGATGCTCTCCACCGCCTCCCGGCGCTGCCGCGACTTGCGCTCCTCCCAGGCGCCGCGCACGCCGGCGAAATAGTCCTCGGCCGCGTCCCGCTCGGCGAAATGGACCAGGAACACCTTGTCGCCCTCGAGGAGCGGCGCCGAGTAGAACTCGAACACGGCGTTGTCCTTGCCGCTCCCCCCCTGAAAGGCGACGGGGAAGGGGATGTCGAGCAGGTCGGCGGCCTGCACCTCCTTGCGGGCGTCGCGCCAGCGGCGGGCGAAGAGGTCGGCGCGCAGGCGGGCGTTGTGGTCGGCGGCGGCGGCGGCCCAGCCGGGGAACGGCTCGCCGTCGATGAGGAAGCCCGGCTCCTCGCCGTCGGGCAGGCGCACGTCGGCGGCCTCCAGGCGGTGGAACAGCTTGCGCTCCATGGCCAGGAACGGGCGGCCGCCGCGGTACGCCACGGGCACCTGCTGGTCGCGGACCTCGGCCGCGGCGGGCCAGCCCAGGGCCCGCAGCTTCCGCAGGCGGCGGCCGGGGAGGAAGTGGCCCAGGCTGAGCCGCTGCAGCGCCGGGTGAAACTGAAAAAAGAAGCGCAGGTCGTCGATCTTGAGGCTGCGGCGCAGCTGGCGATTCAGGAAATCGCGCAGGGCGGCGTCAAAGGGGGGGAGCGCTTCGCCCAGCGCCTGCTCCGCTCCGGCGTACCAGGCGCGGACGCGGTCGATCTCGCCGCAGCCGGGCAGCTGGCGGTAATTGCGGGCGAACCAGTCCAGGACCAGGGCCAGGATCTCGCGCCGCTCCCCGGGGAGCGTCCAGTCGGGCTCTGCCGGCAGCGCCTTGAGCAGGCGGCCGCCAAAATGGATCTCCTCGGTGACGGCCAGCCGGTCCTCCGCCAGCGCGACGCGGCGCCGCTTCTCGTAGCTGAAGGGCTTGAGATCCTCCAGCTGCGGCAGCGACACCTCGGAGCAGAAGGTGAGCAGGGGGATGAACTTTTCCTCGCGGGCCCCGGTGCGCGGGTCCTCGCGGTTGACCACCAGGTCGAAGGGCAGGCCGGCGGCCATTTCGGGGCGCATGGCGTTCAGGATCGAGGTGCGCTCGATCTGCCGCTCCTCGCCCTCGCGCCAGTAAACGCCCTCGCCCTTGAAGTAGACGCCGTCGCTGAAACAGGAAAGGATGGCGCGGAACAGGTGCTTGTGCTCGGCGCGGCTGAGGGGGCCGCGACGGGAGGCGGCGGCGCGATCCCGCCTGGGCGGGGCGGCACGATCGCCTTCGTCGCGCCGGGGGGCTTCGAGGCGCTTCTTGAGCTCCAGGTACAGCTCGCGGGCCAGGGCCGCCTTCTTGCGCGAGATCAGGCGGGCGTTGCTGCGCATGTCCTCCAGCAGGTCGAGCTGGTTGAGCAGGTCCGACTTGTAGGGAGCCGCCGGGTTGTAGCATTCGCCGGCGAACTCCTTGCTGACCACGCCCCGGGCCTCGAAGACGGCGATCAGCTTGAGGGCGCGGTCGACCACCCGCGCCCCGCCCTTCTCGGCCTCGAGCAGCAGGCGGGCGCTGCGCAGCGACAGGGGCAGGGCGGCCATGCGCCGGCCGTCGGCGGTGACGCGGTTTTCCCCGGTCAGGGCGCCGAAGGTGCGCAGGTTCTGGATGGCCTTGAGGATCAGGCTGCGGTTGGGCTTGTGGAAGAAGGTGAAGTCCAGGGGCGACAGTCCCCAGGTGAACATGCGCAGCGCCACGCTCTCCAGGTTCAGGCGGCGGATCTCAGGCTCGGGGAAGTCGAGGCGGTCCTCGATGCCCAGCTCGGAGCAGAGGATGTACCAGCCCTTCTTGACGCGGCCGGCGCGGCCGGCGCGCTGCCGGCACTCGGCGGCCGAGATCTCGACCGGGTAGAGCCCCTCGATGCCGCTGACCAGGCGCACCTCCTTCTTGACGCCGCTGTCGATGACCGCGTCGATGTCGTCGATGGTCAGGCTGGTCTGGGCGATGTCGGTGGCCACCACCGCCTTGGGCAGGGGGTAGTTGCGGAACACCCGCGACTGCTCGGCGATGGAGAGCTCCGAGTGCAGCGGCAGGATGACCGCCTTGCTCTTGTCGTGCTCCAGCAGGTCCTTCAGGTTCTCGATCGTGTCGTCTATCTCCTGCTTGCCCGGCTGGAACACCAGCACGTTGTGGCCCTCCTCCAGCAGGGTGGCGGCATCGGGAAGCAGGAAGCAGGGGTGGCGGCGCTGGCACTCGACCGGGAAGCCGCGCCCCGGAATTTCGATCACCGGCGCGTGGTGCAGGAAGGCCGAGATCTGCCTGGCCTTGAGGGTGGCGCTCATGACCAGGGCCCGCTTGCCCGTGCGCG
>CAYXCX010000180.1:0-4406 GCA_964463405.1 uncultured Clostridia bacterium | reverse complement strand
TACAGCCTGTTCGCCGCCATCCTGCTGAACCTGCTGTTTTTTTTCGCCCTGATCCTGATCTGCCGCCCGCGCCGCAAGCCATAGCCCCGGCTGCGATCTTTCGCGTATGTTCCATGGGTCACAGTTGTGTAAAAAATCCCCAGCCTTTCCCTGGCAAAAGAAGGTCTTTCCGGGGGCTTGAGCTTGAAAACCTTTGCCTGCGGCGCTTTCAAGACAATTCCTCTTTCTTCCTTCTTTGGCACCGATAATGCTTCTGATTTTACGGAGTTAACGACATGACAAAAAAAAGATCGGGATTCACGCTGGTCGAGTTGCTCATCGTGCTCGGGGTCCTGGGCGTCCTGGTCATGGTCACCGCCGGCATCAGCTACAACGCCCGCCACCGCTGGACGCTCAGCGACTTCGCCCGCAACATCACCACCTCGTATCACCAGCTGCGCCAGCTGGCCACCCGCGAGAACATCCCCTGCCGGATGAAGTTCTCCGCCAAGGGCTTCGAGCTGTTCCGCGGCCAGCGCGACGGGGCCGGAACCCTCTCCTGGCCCACCGACCCCATCCGCACCTACAGCATCGGCCCCACCAGCACCGTCTTCATCAGGAACCCCGGCCTGGACCTGGCCATCGATTCGCGCGGCTACGTCTACCAGACCAACGACGCCTGCAGCCAGCCGTTCGCCATGGCCGGCATCCAGACGCTCGAGGTCCAGGCACCCCACCACCGGGGCGAAACATTCGGCGACCGCATCCTGATCACGGTCTTTCCCTTTGGAGGACTCAATGTGCAAAAAACCCTTTCCATCACCCTGCCGTAGCCTGCCCCGCCGCCGGCCGCGGGGGGCGGCGCGCGGCTTCTCGCTCATCGAGCTGCTGATCGCCGTCTCCCTCTTCGCCGTCCTGGTCGTCGGCATCCTGGCCATGAACTCGGCCTACATCAAGTACAACCGCAACAACAAGTATTATTCCACCGCCGTGCAGTTGGCCGAGAACGGCATCGAGGAGTGCATGCGCCTGCCCTATGCCGCCCTGGAGGGCAAGAACGATACGATCGCCTTCGGCCAGCCGGGTCCCTACGCCAACTACGCCCGCTCCATCGAGGTGCAGGACTACACCACCGTCTCCTGCACCATCGTCTCGCGCGCCGCCTGGCGCGAGGGCGGCGGCACGAACATGCCTACGGGCGCGGGCCGCTGGCCCATCCAGATCACCGTCGTGAGGACGGCGCTATGAACGCCCCGCGTCGCCGCCAGAGCGGCTTTACCCTGGTCGAGATGATGATCTCGGCCACGCTGATGGTGATCGTCTTCATCTCCATCTTCAGCGTGATCGTGGCCTCGCAGCGAATCCACAACACCGAGAACCGGCGCCTGGACATGAACCAGTCGGCGCGGGGCATCGACCAGTTCATGATCGAGCCCTGCCGCGACGCCGGGGCGGTGCTGGGCATGCTGAACACCGTCTCCTTCCTGGGGGCGCTGCCCGAGTTCAACGGCGTCCTGCCGCTGTACAACCCGGTGGACCCCACCGCCTATCCCGACGGCATCCTGGTCGCCGCCGGCGATCCCGCCGCGGTCACCTTCCTGGCCGACGACTTCAGCGACGGCGACGACGCCATCACCGTGCTTACCACCAACGTCCAGCCGGTCAACATCACGCCGGTCCGCGCCTGGCACGCCGGCGACTTCGGCATGATCGCCCGCGCCGGCAGCTACTACGTGTTCCGCGTGACCGAGGAGGTCGCCTCCGACACCGAACTGTCGGTGGCCACCACCGCGGCCTACCGCTCCAACCTGCTGGCCACGACGAACTACGACGACCCCTGCAGCCACAACGGCGACCCCTACCCCAGCGGCCTGCCGGTGATCCGCCTGGACCATTTCGCCGTGTTTCTCGTGCGCAGCGAGAGCGACGGCTCGCGCACGCTGGTCATGGTCAACGACTTCAACGGCGCCAACCTGGCCGCCGACCTGTCCACCGCCCCGGCCTACATCGCCTCGGGCAGCCGCATGACCGGGCCGGTGCCCATCCTCACCAACCTGCAGGACCTGCAGATCAGCTACGTCCTGAACGACGGCACGGTGCTGCCCAGCGGGGCGGCCGCCAAGGACGCCCTGCTGAACAAGACCGTCGCCGCCCTGCGCTTCGAGGTGCTGCTGCGCACCGAGGAGGAGACCGACAAGCAGGGCGCCGGCATCGTCTACCGCCAGCCGCCGATGGGGGACAGCGCCGCCTCGGGGCAGCTCCTGACCGGCCGCTACCGCTACCAGTACTTCAGCCGCGAGATCGGGCTGCGCAACTTCATCATTTGATGACAAGGAGTGGAATCATGAACCGCAACGAAAACGGATCGGCCCTGGTCCTGGTGCTGATCGCCGCCCTGATCCTGTCGCTGATCGGCATCGCCGGCCTGGAGAACACCAGCCTGGAGACGGGGACCAACCGCCAGTTCATGGCCGACAAGACGGCGCTGCACGCCGCCGAGACCGGGATCAGCACCGGCGTCATCCAGATCTACAACACCCTCAAGCCCTACGAAGTCACCTTCACCCAGAACTTCGCGGGCATGAACCTGCGCTCCGGCACCCTGGACACGCCGACACCGCAGCCGGTGCAGGCCTACACCAGCTTCAAGGCGCCGCCGCCTGTCGGCACCTCGATCGAGCTGGCCTCGGAGATCAACGCCACCGTCCTGCTGTGGCAGCTGAACGTAGCCGCGGAGGGGGACCCCTCCGCCGTCAACAAGAACATCCGCACGGCGCGCAAGGAGCTGGCCAACATCGTCGCCGCCTTCGCGCCCGGGTATTAAGGGAGGGACGCCATGAACAAAAGAATCGCCTTCGTCGCGCTCGCGCTGTCGAGCGTGTTCCTGCTGCGCGCCTGGGACGACGAGCAGCTGTTCACCAGCACCAGCACCTCGCAGAAGCCGTTCGTCATGGTCCTGATGGACACCTCGGCTTCCATGAACCAGGTGGTGTTCTATCCCAAGGACGGGATCAACAACCTGGCCCCGGGCTCGGGCTACGACCCCTACAAGACCGGCGGTTATTCCGGGACGATCTACCTGACGAACGATAATTATCCCGGGATCGACAGCTTCGATGATGACGATCCGATGTCGGCCATGCCCACACGGCTGATCTCGGGCTTTTACGGCTTCCGCGTCAACCAGGCCGGCGATGTCATCAAGGCCTATTCCCACTACAAGTACTATGATAAAAAGTGGTATTACTACCAGTCACTGGCTGACGACGGAACCGCCGTCCAAGTCTCCTCAACCACCTACAATTTGGTCAGTACGGATTGGTGGCTGGTGGGCGAGACCTCGGGCGCCCGCGCCAAGGTGACGGCCAAATCCATTGTGAGCGGCAAATACTACCTGACCGTCGGCAGCCGCGCGGCCACCTTCCCGGGAACCGCCACCGCGTTCACCGCCGGCGAGCGGCTGCACCTGGTGCCGCCGCTGCAGAGCGGCGATGTGCTCAAGTGCGCCTACATCTACGGCTACGGCGACGCAGCCTACGAGGGCGGCCAGGTGCGCTACAACCCCGACTACCTAAAATGGCTGCTGCTCAACGCCACCGAGGCCCAGCTGCAGTCGGTCTCCTATTTCCACACCCACGGCACCTTCGACACCGCCATATCCTACCCCGACCGGCCGCTCGACAAACCCTCCAACTGCAACTGCTCCTCGGTCAACGAGCTGCTCGTGCCCATCACCCGCATCCAGGCCGGCCGCGAGGCCATGTGCTACATCATCAACGCCAACCTGGGCAAGGCCGTGTTCGGCCTGGCCCGCTTCATGTCCGACGACTCGGGCGGCCAGATCGTGGAGAACCTGAACAACGTGGCCTCGTGGAACTCGCTCGCGGCCGACGTCTACTCCAGCTACAGCGCCAACGGCAACACGCCGCTGGCCATGGCCCTGGCCGACGTCTGGTATTATCTCAAGCCCAAGGGTGGCTTGCAGGGCGATTACTGGCCGACCGGCTGGACCACCAGCGGCACCTACTCGACCACGCTCGCGCCGTCGGCCGCCACCAGCGGCTTCGTCTCGGGCGGGGCCAACTACTGCACCCACTTCTACAACATCGTGGTCAGCGACGGCGAGTCGAACCGCGACAAGTTCGCCCCCTCCAAGTTCGACAACAGCATCTTCAAGAAATACAGCGCCAAGAGGAAGCAGCCGGGCGACCTCGGCTACATTGTCCCGCCCGCAAGTTGGAAGGAGGAGTACGGCTTTTATTACCCCAACGGCTGGGGCGACTACGACAGCCACGACACCTCCACTTTTTACGGCGACAGCACCCGCACCTATTGCCCGGGCCAGACCTGCTGGCTGAGCCCCACCACCACCACCGGGGGGTCCGATCTCCTGGACGACATCGCCTACCTGATGTACCACAGCGACA
>CAYXCX010000179.1:0-4407 GCA_964463405.1 uncultured Clostridia bacterium | reverse complement strand
GGTGATAGCCATGCTGGGCGGGGTGGGCAACCACGCGCCGCATGGCGGACCGATCGTGCTGCCGGTCGTCGACAACCGCCTGGTCTACATCGCGGCCATCGCCGCCGGCACCCTGCTGGTGGCGGTCCTGGCCAACGCCTGGAGGCGCTGGGGCGGATTGTCCTCAGCCCACGAAAGCTGAAGGAGGAGCCGATGAAGATCGTCGCCGTCACCGCCTGCCCCACCGGCATCGCCCACACCTACATGGCCGCCGCGGCGCTGGAGAAGGCCGCCCGCCGGCTGGGGCACGAGATCCGCGTGGAAACCCAGGGCTCGATGGGAGTGGAGAACAAGTTGTCTGCGGCCGACATCCGTGCCGCCGACGCGGTCATACTGGCCGCCGACATCGCCGTCCAGGACGGCGGGCGCTTCGCCGGCAAGCGCATCGTCGAGTCCGGCGTCCAGGAGGCGATCAAGAAGCCTGAAGCGCTCTTCGCCCGCCTGGCGGGAAGCTAGGCGATCCCTTTGGCCACGGTCGCCTTCGTTTTTCCCCTGGCCGCCGGCCTGCACGCCCGCCCGGCCAGCCTGCTCCGCGACGCCAGCCGTCCTTTCGCCGCCCGGGTCGTATTCCACAACCTGCGCCGGCGCCGGCGCGCGGACGCCGCCAGCGTCCTGGAACTCGTGGCCAGCGCCACGGTCCAGGGCGATCCCTGCCGGCTGGAAATCAGCGGCCCCGGGCAGCAGGAGGCGGCCGCGGCGCTGCGCGCCTTCGTGGAGCGCGAGCTGCCGCGCGCCGACGACGGAATGCCGCCGCCCCCCCAAGCCTCTGGGCAGGAGGCCTGGCTGCCGCCCGGCCTTGCGGCCGACCGCGGCCTCCGCCATTCCGGCCAGGCGCTGGCCCCGGGCGTCGGGCGCGGGCGCCTGCAGGCCGCCCGCGGCGGCCGCCGCCTGCCCAGGCGCTTCGCCTGCGGCCGCCGCGAGCCGGCCGCGGAAAAGCGCCGCTTCGCCGAGGCTTGCGACCAGGCCGCGGCCGAGCTGGACGAGCTGGCGCGCGCGGCCGCAGGGCTGCCTGCCGCCATCCTCAGGGCCCAGGCGGCCATCCTGGCCGATCCGGGGTTCGCCGGCCGCATCGCCCGCTTGATCGCCAAGGAAGGGCTTTCCGCCGGCGCCGCCATCGAAAAGACGGCTGCCCGCCACGCCGCCGTGCTGCGCCGCGCCCCCAGCGCCTACCTGCGCGAACGGGCCGCCGACCTTCGTGCCGTATCCGTGCTGCTAGCGGAGAAGCTGTACGGCCGGCGGCGGCTGGCCCTGGCGGCGCCGGGGCGAGGCCCGGTGGTGCTGGCCGCCCCCTGGCTGACCCCGGCCGAGCTCCTGCAGCTGGACCGGCGCCGGGTGCGCGGCCTGGTGCTGGGCGAGACCGGCCCGACCTCCCACGTGGCCATCCTGGCCCGCTCCCTGGCCATCCCCGCCGTCTCGCTGCCGGCGGCGCGGCTGGCAAGCCTGCCGCCGGGGTGCGCCGCAATCGTCGACGGCGGGCGCGGCCTGGTGCTGGCCAACCCGGGGCCGGCCTGGCGGCGCATCCTCGCCCTAGAAGAGGATCACCGGCGCCCCCTGGCCCGGCGCCGCGCGCGCCTGGCGGCTCGGGAAGGGCGGACGCGCGACGACGCCCGCGTCGAAGTGGCGGCCAACATCGGCTCGACCGCCGAGCTGGCGGCGGCCTGGCGCCAGGGGGCGGAGGGGATCGGCTTGTTCCGCAGCGAGTTCCTGTTTCTCGACCGCGACGCCCCGCCCGGCGAACAAGAGCAGTTCCGGGCCTATGCCCGGGCCGCCCGCTCGGCCCGCGGCCGCCCGGTCATCCTGCGCACCCTCGACGTCGGCGGCGACAAGCCCCTTCCCTACCTGCCCCTGGCCCGCGGCGAGAACCCCTTCCTGGGCCGGCGCGCCGTCCGCTTCTACGGCGAGCACGCCGGGCTCATAGGCTGCCAGCTGCGGGCCGCCCTGCGCGCCGCCCGTTTCGGCCACTTGAAACTGATGGTGCCGATGGTGGCCAGCGCCGATGAAGTGCGCCTGGTGCGCCGGCTGCTCGCGGAGGCGGCCGCCGAGCTGCGCCGGCGCCGGATCGCCCACAGCGACCGGGTCGAGCTGGGAATCATGGTCGAGACCCCGGCCGCCGCCCTGGCCCTCGACCTGCTGGCCGTTGAGGCCGACTTCTTCAGCGTCGGCAGCAACGACCTGCTGCAGTACGCCATGGCCGCCGACCGCGGCGACCGCTCGCTGGCCGCGCTGCATGACCCGCTCCAGCCCGCCTTTCTGCGCCTGCTGCGCCAGGCCGCCTGCCTGGCGCGCCGCTCCGGGCGCTGGCTGGGGCTGTGCGGCGAGATGGCGGGCCGCGCCGAGCTTCTGCCGCTGCTGGTCGGGATCGGCTTCGCCGAACTCAGCATGGCTCCGGCCCGCATCCCAGCCGTCAAGGAGCGGCTGGCCCAGCTGGAGCGGAGCGAGTGCCGCAGCCTGCTGGCCGCCGCCCTGCGCTGCCCCGACGCCGGCGGAGTCGCCGCCCTGCTGGCCGGGTTCCACTCCCGCCAGGCCGCCCGGCTGCCGGTCTGCGGCCTCGACCTGATCCGCCTCGGCTCCCCCTGCCGGTCGGCAACAGAGGCGGTGCGCGAGCTCTGCCTGCTGCTCGAGCTGGGCGGGCGGACCGGCGACGCGGAGGCCATCGAACAGGCCGTCTGGCGGCGGGAGGAGACCTGCACCACCGACCTCGGGCTGGGCTTCGCCCTGCCCCACGCCAAGTCGCCGGCGGCGCGGGCGGCTTCGGTCGCCTTCCTGCGCCCCCGGCGCCCCTTCCGCTGGGGCGCGGCGAAATCCCCTGTGCGCGGGGTGCTGCTGATCGCCGTGCCGGAGAACGGCGGCGAAGAGCACCTGCGCCTGATCGCCCGCCTGGCGCGCCGGCTGATGGACGAAGAGTTCCGCGCCGCCCTCCTCGGGGCAGGGGACGAGGCCGCGGCCCTCGCCGCGCTGGGCGCCGGCCTCAACTCCGACTGATTCGCGTTTGCGGCCGGAAGCGGGATTTGCAATTTGTCTCCCGGCCGCCTATAATCGGCGCGGAGAAGACCATGAACGCCGCCGCCCCGAAACGAAACCGGCGCCTGCTGCTCCTGGGCGCCGCCATCGCCATGCTGCTGGCCGTCAACGCCCTGGTGCCGCGCCGTTCGCCGGCGCCGCGGCTCGACGCCCGCACCCTCAAGGACCTGGCCGAGCTGGCCACGGTCGAGTACAGCGTGACCAAGATCGTCTCGCACAAGGACAGCGCCTGGTTCGGCGACCGCAAGATCCTCATCGAGACGGCGGCCATCGTCAAGGCCGGCATCGACCTGAACGAGCTGAGCGACCGCGACATCCGCGTCGAGGACGGCGGCGCCGTCGCCGTCACCCTGCCCCGGCCGCGCATCCTGCTGTTCAACATGAAGCCCGAGAACATGCGCGAGATCTTCAACGAATCGGGGATCCTGCGCGGCGACTTCTCCAACGAGGAGAAGGACGCGCTGCTCAGCCTGGGCGAGAAGGACATCCGCGCCAAGGTGGCGTCGATGGACATTTTGCAGCGGGCGGCGCGCAACGCCCGCACCCTGGTCGAGTCGTGGCTGCAGCGTTCGGGGTTCTCCCGGGCGCGCGTCGAGTTCCGCGCCGGCGGAGGCGCCCAATGAAGCGCCTGCTGGCCCTGCTGAACATCGCCGCCCTGTTGGCCATCGCCCTGCTGCTCTACAACCCGCTGGCCAGGCTGGGCCTGGTCCCCTCGCTGCCCAGGCTGCTTGGCGGCGGCGCGCCGCGGATCGAGCAGACGCCGGTCATCGTGCAGCAGGTAAAGAACATCGCCCAGCTGTTCACCCAGACCTTCTACGACGAGGTCGTCTACGACACCGGCCTGATGCGCACGCCGCCCTTCAACCAGGACAAGCGGCTGATCTTCATTGCCAAGGGCGAGGTCGTGGCCGGCTTCGACCTCTCGCAGCTGAACGAGAGCGCGATCATCCGCCGCGACAAGTCGATCGTGGTCAAGCTGCCGCCGGCGCGGGTGCTGGAGGTGGTGCTCAACCCCAGCGGTTTCGAGACGTTCCTCGAGAAGGGGGAGATCACGTTCGAGGAGAGCAAGAAGTACCGCGAGGACGCCCGGCGCATTTTCGAGTTCAACGCCCTGCGCAAGGGCATCCTCAAGAACAGCGCCGCCCAGGGGCGGGAAACGCTGGAAAAGTTCTTCCGCCTGCTGGGCTTCGAGTCGGTGGACATCATCATTGCCGACAGCCATTAGGAAGCACTCGAACGATCTCTTAGTGTTAGTGTTAGTGTTAGGAAAACCAAGAACCTGAACGTCGGCGAGCTATATTCTATTTGCCCGTTGTAGAGGGATAAAGTGATAGAGTGATAAAGTTG
>CAYXCX010000178.1:2068-4453 GCA_964463405.1 uncultured Clostridia bacterium | reverse complement strand
GCCCCTTGGCCGCGATGGCCCGGGTGGCGTCGATGCCGTTCAGGTCGTCCATGGAGATGTCCATGATCAGGATGTCGGGAAGCAGCTGCTCGGTCAGGCGCACGGCCTCGCGGCCGTTCTTGGCCTCGCCCACCACCTCCATGCCCGCTTCCTTTTCCAGCATGCGCAGCACGATCTGTCGCATGACCTTGCTGTCGTCGGCGATGAGGATCTTCACGCTCATTGCTCTTCTCCCTTCCTGCGGGTTTTGGGCTCAACGGGCAGCGGCACGGTCAGGGCGACCTGGGTGCCCATGCCGGGCTTGGAGCGCAGGTCGATCTTGCCTCCCAGGTAGTTGAGGCGCTCGCGCATGCTGAAGAAGCCGAAGCTCCCCTTCTGCGCCTTGGGATCATAGGCTTGCGAGGCGTCGAAGCCGCGGCCGTCGTCGTTGACCTGGATGCGCAGCTCCTGCCCCTCGGGCGCCAGGATGACCTTGGCGCGGCTGGCCTGGGAATGCTTGCCGATGTTGACCAGCAGCTCGCGCACGACCTGGAACAAGATGACCTGGCGGTCGAGCTCGAGCGCCTCGCCCCCCCCCTGGCACTCGAACTCCACCGGCACCCGGTACTGCTCGCCGATGCGGTCGGCCAGCCACTCCAGGGCCGCCTCGAATCCCAGCTCGTAGAGGACCGGCGGGCTGAGGTCGAAGATGAGCGAACGGGCGTCCTGGATGCTGCACTCCAGTAGCCGCCGCACCGCCGACAGCTCGCTGCGGGTGTCGTCGGAGATTTTTTCCTTCTCCAGGGCCGCGACCTTGAGCTTGCACAGCGCCAGGTTCTGGCCGATCTGGTCGTGCAGGTCGGCGGCGATGCGCCGGCGCTCGCGCTCCTCGACCAGGGTCAGCTCCGAGCTCAGGGCGCGCAGCTGCTCCTGGTAGGCCAGGAGCTTCTGCTCGGCCTCCTTGCGCCCGCTGATGTCGCGGGTGATGACCATCACGCGGCCGGCGGCGGGGCGCACGTAATCGACGACCAGCCACTTGGTCTCGCCCGTGGAGACGTAGGTGTACTGGATCTCCTCGCACACCGGCTTGCCGCTGCGCATCGTCTCCTGGATCCGCTGCACGAGTTCCGGGTGGTCGGCGTACAGCTTCTCCAGTTCGACGCCCAGGAAGCCGGCGATGCGGCCGCGGGTGATCTCCTCGGCCGCCAGGTTGCATTGGTCCAGCACGATGCGGCCGTCGTCTTGGAGCACCCAGATATAGGCCGGGCTGGGGATGCCGGCGAACATGCGGCGGAACGTCTCCTCGCTCTCGCGCAGGTCGGCCTCGGCCTGCTTGCGCTCGCTGATGTCGCGCTGCACCGAGAAATAGGCCTGGATCTGGCCGTCGCGGTCGCGCATGGGCATCACCTTGTACTCACAGTAGAAGGTCGAGCCGTCCTTGCGCCGGTTGAGCGATTCGCCCAGGTAGGTCTTCCCGGCGGCGACCGTCTCGTAGATCGTCCGCTGGATGCTCTCGGACTGCGGCTCGGCGTTCACCACCCCCGGGGTTTTCCCCTTCAGCTCCTCCAGGGAGTAGCCGAAGAACTGCTCGCCCACCTTGTTGAGGTAGGTGATGCGATAGTCGGTGTCGGTGACCATGATGGCGTCGGTGGTGCTCTCGGTCAGGGAGCTGAGGAAGCGCAGCTCCTCCTCGGCGCGCCTGCGCGGGGTGATGTCGCGGATGACCACCAGCGAGCCGTGGCGGTCGCCGTAATGGAAGCTGGAGCCGTTCAGCTCGCCGGTGAACAGCGAGCCGTCCTTGCGCTTCATGGTCAGCTCCAGCCCCACCGAGCGCCGGCCCTGTTCGCGGTCGGCCTGGAACGCCGCCAGCGCCCGCGGCCGCGAAGCCTCGTCGAGGAACTCGGTGAAAGTGCGGCCGCACATCTCCCCGGGCGGGCAGCCGAACAGGGCCTGCGAGCAGGGCGAGGCGTAGGTGATGACGCCGCGCTCGTCGGTGATGGCGATCAGGTCGCTGGTCTGCTCGGCAATGGAGCGGAACTTCTCCTCGCTCTCGCGCAGCGCCGCCTCGGCCTGCTTGCGCCCGCGGGCGTCGCGGCCGATGGCGATGATGCCGAAAGGCCGGCCGGCTTCGTCGTAGAGCAGGCCGGCCGACACCTCGAGGGGGATGGCCTGGCCGTCCTTTGTCTTGAAGACATACTCCGATCCCGAGAACTGCCTCATGGCGACGAATTGCTCGGTCCGGCCGGCCAGCTGGCCGTGGTCCAGCCCGACGACATAATCGTAGGTGCAGGTGCCCATGACCTCGCCGGCCTCGTAGCCGCCGACCTGCAGGAACCGCTGGTTGACGGTGATCAGCCTCGCCTCCAGGTCCATGACGGTGATGATGTCGGGCGAGGTGGCGATCAG
>CAYXCX010000178.1:0-2058 GCA_964463405.1 uncultured Clostridia bacterium | reverse complement strand
GCGCCGGCCTCCTTGCCGATCATCTCCAGCGTCTCCCGCTCCTCGGGGCTGAAGGCCCGGCGCGTGCGGCTGGCGACGTTCAGGGCGCCGACCACCCGCCCCTTGGACAGCAGCGGCACGCTGGCGGCCATGCGCCAGCCCCATTTCTCGAAGAAAGCGGGCTGGTTCCTCTCAACGTCGTCCACGTAGACCGGCTCGCCGCGGCCCAGCACCCGCGAGAAGGGCAGGCCGTCGAGGGCCATGTATTTCTCGTCGAGGGAAAAGCTGGTGGGAGCGCCGCGGCGCGCCTTCAGGCGCACGGCCTTGCTCTCCTCGTCGATCATGAAAATGCCGGCGCTGTCGAAGGCCAGCGGCAGGGCCACGCAGTCGAGGATCGTCTCCAGCATCTCCTGCAACGACTCGGCCAGGTTGCCCTGGGAGATGATGCAGTTGAGGATCTCGATCTGCTGCGTGCGCACGCGCTGGGCTTCCTCGGCCCGCTTGCGCTCGCTGATGTCGCGGCCCACGCCCATGATCCCCGCCGGCGCGCCGGCGGCGTCGGTCAGCACCGACAGGGCCATTTCCATGGGAAAGGCGGGGCCATCCTTGCGCCGCACCGGGTGCTCGAAGTGGAAGATCTCGCCGGAGCGGGCCAGGGCGGCCATGCCGTCGCGGAAGTAGGCCGGGTCCATCTCGCCGACGAGCTCCAGGACGTTGCGGCCGACGACCTCTTCGGCGGCGAAGCCGGAGACCTGCAGGAAGCGCTGGTTGACCATGTTCATGGTGCCGTCGAGCGCCAGCGTGAACACGAAGTCGGGCGAGGTCTCGACCAGGGTGCGGTAGTATTTCTCGCTCTCGCGCAGGGCCGTCTCGGTGCGCAGCTTAGAGATCAGGGAGCCGGCCTCCTTGCCGATCATCTCCAGCAGCCCCTTCTCCTCGGCCGAGAACGCGTCGCGCCGGCAACTGGCCATGTTCAGCGCCCCGATCACCCGGCCCTTGGACACGAAGGGGACGCAGCCGGCCATGCGCCAGCCCCGGCGCCGCGCCAGGCCGGGCATCGCGTCCGGCAGCCGGTCGTTGAAGACCGCCTTTCCCTTCAGCACCTCGGCCAGGGGATAATTCTCCGCCCTCATCAGCGGCGCGCGGCCGGCCAGTTCGTCGCCCACGCCGCGGGTAGCCAGGCAATCCATCCTGCCCGAGGCGGAGTCGTGCAGGAAGATGGCCGCCGCGTCGAAGTCGAGCAGCATGACGCCCGCGTCCAGGATCACGTTCATCAGCTCCGGCAGCGAACCGGCCAGGTTGCCCTTGGAGATGACGTCGTTGAGGATCTCGATCTGGCGCGTGTGCAGGCGCTGCGCCTCCTCGGCCCGCTTGTCCAGCGTGATGTCCTCGACCGTGCCCTCGTAAAAGACCTCGCCGGCCTCGCTGCGGATCAGCTTGGTGTTCTCGCGCACGTGGATGACGCTGCCGTCCTTTCGCGTCCAGCCCGCCTCCAGCCCCGTGATCTCGCCCTGCTGCTCCAGCAGCCGCATGTAGTCGCCGCGCTTGTAGCCCGGCTCGAAGCCGTCGCGCTGCAGGTTGCGCTTGGCCAGCTCTTCGAACGAGCCGTAGCCCAGCATGTGGACCAGGGCCGGGTTGGCGTCGACGATGCGGCCGTCGGGGGTGGTGCGGTAGATGCCGATGGGGACGTTCTCGAACAGGTGGCGGTAGCGGTCCTCGCTCTCGGCCAGCGCCTTCTTGACCTTCTTGTAGCGCTTGACGTCGACGACGACCAGCTCGCGCGTCGTTTCCTTCTCTTCCGGCCCGGTCGGCTTGTGTTTCTTGCCCTGGCTCTCTTCCAGGGCTTTTTTCACCTTGCGGTAGCGCTCGGCATCGACGACGATCAGGTGGTCCGAGTCTTCCTTTTTGCCCATGGCAATGGCTTTTGGCTCCCTGTCCAGCATCGTAGCTTTAAGGGCCTTTTTTGTCAATATGAAGAAAGTGACAGTGATAGTGGTAGTGATAGTGATAGCAAATTAACGAGTTAAAAAAACCAGGAACATAATTCAATATTCAAAAAGGTAAAAGTGAAGGTAGCGC
>CAYXCX010000177.1:0-4469 GCA_964463405.1 uncultured Clostridia bacterium | reverse complement strand
GCGCTCGTTCGCGCCGATCAAGCTCTTCGCCAGCAGCCGCGGGTTCAGCCGCGAGTCGCTCTCCTTCCTGCAGGACCTGTTCGTGCCGCTGCAGGGCGGGCCGGCGGCCGGCGGCAAGCCCGACATCAGCGGCCGCGCGCTCTCGCCCGACCTGTTCACCGTGCGCCCGGCCGATGCCGTGGCCATCCCGCTCATCCGCGGCGACGCCTCCTATGCCGCCACCGGCACGGTGACGCACGTCGACGGCCAGAAAGTCTATGTCTTCGGCCATCCCTTCTTCAACCTGGGATCGGTCGACTTCCCCCTGCACAAGGCCGAGGTCATCTCGGTCATCCCTTCCTACGAGAGCTCCTTCAAGCTGGCCGCCACCCGCAACCAGGTGGGCGCCGTCCGCCAGGACCGCTTCTCGGGAGTCCTGGCCGAGCTGGGGCGGTCCCCGGCCATGATCCCGCTCAAGATCTTCCTGAAAACCCGCAACCGCCGCTTCAACCTGGAGATGGTCAGCCACCCGCTGCTGACCCCGGCCCTGACCTACATGGCGCTGCTGAACGTCCTGCATGCCGAGTTCCAGGAGTACGGCTTCCAGTCGCTGCAGATCAGCGGCAAGATCTTCGTCGAAAACGAGGACAACGTGGTCCTGGAGGACCTGTACAGCGGCAGCGAAGCCGCCGACGAGTTCTCGACGCTGGTCATGGTCATCAACCATTTCCTGATGAACAACCGCGAGAAGAACGCCCGCATCCAGAAAATGGATTTCGAGATCAGCGGCCGCGAAGCCCTGCAGCGCGCCGAGCTGGAGAACGCCCTTGCCGACAAGGTCGCCTACCTGCCCGAGGAGCTGATGGCCATCGACCTGAAGCTGAAGAACGAGAAGGGCGGGTCGTTCTCCGAGACCATCCAGATCAAGGCCCCCAACCTGAAGCCGGGCTCGGAGTTTTATCTCCTGGTGGCCGACGCCGCCGAGGCGTCCGACTTCGACGCCAAGGCGATCAAGAGCGCCTATTTCCCGTCCGACCTCGGCGCCCTGATCCGGGCCATCAACAACATCCGCAAGAACAGCCGCCTGTACCTGAAGCTCTTCGTCCCCGCCCAGGGGATCTTCATCCGCGGCTTCGAGTATTCCCACCTGCCCGCCAGCCTGGGCAGCGTCCTGCTCTACAACTCCCTGGCCAAGGACCAGGCCGGCATGGCCGTGTCCACGGTGGCCGAATACCAGTTCGAGGTGCCGGCGGTGGTGACCGGCAAGAAGATGTTCAGGCTGCGCATCCAAGAGAGGAAAAATGAGTAGCAAGATCCTTGCGCTTCTTGCGCTGCTGGCCCTGGCCCCGGCGCTGGCCGCCGTCCAGGTAAAACGGATCGAGAAGTCGACCCTGGCCGATTTCCAGAAGGGAAGCTTCGTCAACGTCAGCATCGACAGCCACGGCCGCCTGGCGCTGGGCCCCAAGCTGACCCCCCAGGCCGGGCCGGCCGAGGAATTCTACCTGGCCGCCGCCGCCGGCGCCGGCGGCGAGCTGTATCTGGGCACGGGCCACGGCGCCGCCGTCTACCGCCTGGGCGCCGACGGCAAGGCCGACAAGGTGTTCCAGGGCGAGCAGCTCGATGTCTACGCGCTGCTGGCGGCGGCCGACGGCGACCTGATCGTGGGCACTTCGCCCAACGGCCGCGTTTTCCGCGTCGGCCGCGACGGCAAGGCCGCCGAGCTCTTCCGCCCCGACGAAAAGTTCATCTGGGACCTGGCCGAGGACCGCCAGGGCAACATCCTCTGCGCCCTGGGCAACACCGGGGCCGTGTACAGCATCGGCAGGGACGGGACGGCCGAGAACCTGCTCAGCGCCGAGGACGCGCACATCATCAGCCTGCACGTCACCCGCGACGACGCCGTCCTCGCCGGCAGCGGCGACCGCGGCATCCTGTACGAGATCAAGAACCGCAAGGTGCGGGTGCTGTTCGACGCCCCGCTGGAGGAGATCAAGGACATCGCCAGCGACGGCGACGGCAACGTCTATTTCGCGGCGGTCAAGAACGTGCCGGCGCCGCAGGCGGGAAAGGAGTTTGAGATCGGCGGCCCGGCTTTCGCCCGCGCCCAGCCCGACGACAAGGACGCCGTGGCCGAAAAAAGCATCCTCTACCGCCTGCGCCCCGACGGCGTGGTCGAGGCCCTGTGGTCCTCGACCGAGGAGCTGGTGTACGCCGTGCACCACGACGGCCAGGGGGTGGTGATCGGCACGGGCCACGCCGGCCGCGTCTACCGCGTCGAGCCCGGCGGCGACTACGCCCAAATCTGCGAGGTCGATTCGGCCCAGGTCTTCCGCATCGTCGGCGCCGGCGCGCCCGGCAAGGGCTACTTCCTGGTCTGCAACAACACCGCCGCCCTCGTCCGCGTCGAGGGCGGGGTGAACGCCAGCGGCACCTACTTTTCCGAGGTGTTCGACTCCCGCCTGCAGTCCCGTTTCGGCCGCCTTTCCTGGACCGCCGAGACCGCCGCCCCGGCCGCCGTATCCTTCGCCGTGCGCCTGGGCAATTCCGACGTGCCCGACCGCTCGTGGACGAGCTGGTCGGCGCCCTTCACCGACCCGGAGAACTCGAACCTCAACAGCGCCGGCTACCGCTTCCTGCAGGCAAAGATCGTCCTCAGCGCGACCGGCGCCGCCGCGCCTCTGCTGTCGGGCTACCGCATCCACTACCTCACCGACAACCTGAAGCCGGAGATCGGCGCGCTGCGCGTGCAGCGGCCAGACGAGCGCAGGCCGGTCGCCGACACGACGCCGCCGCGCAAGTACCTGCACGTGTCCTGGGACGCCGCCGACGCCAACGGCGACCGGCTCAACTACGCCCTCTCCCTGCGGCCCCTGAAGGGCGGCGAATGGCTGCCGCTGCGCTCCGACCTGCGCGAGAAATGGCTGTACCTCGACTGCGAGCTCTTCGCCGACGGCCCATACCAGCTCCAACTCCAGGCCGACGACGCCCTGGACAACCCCCCGTCGTGGGCGCGAACCGCCACCCGGGTCTCGGCGCCCTTCGTCATCGACTCCACCGCCCCGCAGCTGGTCGAGTTCGCCGTCGAGGGCAGCGTCGTCCGCTTCCGGGCCGAGGACCAGGCCTCGGCGGTGGTCCTGGCCCAATATTCCTTCGACGGCAAGAATTGGGTCCCGGTCTTTCCCGTCGACCAGGTCGGCGATTCGCGCGTCGAGTCCTACCGCCTCGAGCTGAAGAACCCCAAGAATTCAAGGACCCTGCTCCTGCGCCTGCGCGACGAGCTGGGCAACGACAAGGTGTTCCAAAAATCAATCTAGGAGGAACCCGTGAACCAAATCAAGAGGATCACGACGCCGCTGAGCGACGAGACCGTCGCCGGCCTCCGAGCCGGGGACAACGTGCTCATCAACGGCGTCATCTATACCGGGCGCGACGCCGCCCACAAGAAGCTGGCCGACCTGCTCGCCGCCGGCGCGGCGCTGCCGTTCGACCTGCGCGGCCAGGTCATCTTTTACGTGGGGCCCACCCCGGCCCGTCCCGGCCGGCCCATCGGCTCGGCCGGCGCGACCGCGAGCTACCGGATGGGCGCCTTCGCCCCCGCCCTGCACGAGGGCGGCTTGAAGGCCTCGATCGGCAAGGGGTCGCGCAGCGCCGAGGTCAAGGAAGCGCTGAAAAAGCACAAGGCGGTGTACCTGGCCGTGACCGGCGGCGCCGCCGCCCTGGTCTCCCAGAGCATCCGCAAGGCCGACGTGGTCGCCTATCCCGAGCTGGGCCCCGAGGCCATCCAGAGGCTGGAGGTGGAGGACTTCCCGGCGCAGGTGATCAACGACATGTACGGCGGCGACATTTACGAGGAGGGCCGCAGGCGCTACGAGCGGAAATAGGGGCAATCCGGTGAAGATCCACGAATACCAGGCCAAGCAGCTGTTCGCCCGCCACGGCGTCCCCGTCCCCCGCGGCGTGATGGCCGAGACGGCCGAAGCGGCCCTGGCCGCCGCCGACGGGCTTGGCTACCCATGCGTGATCAAGGCCCAGGTGCACGCCGTCGGCCGAGGCAAGGCCGGCGGCGTGCGGCTCGCCCGCGACCGCGACGAGGCCCGGGCGCATATCGGCGCCATCCTGGGCATGCGGCTGGTCAGCCACCAGACCGGGCCCGAAGGCCGGCTCGTGCGCAAGCTGCTGGTCGAGCAGGGGCTGGACATCGCCCGCGAGTTCTACCTGGCGGTTCTGCTGGACCGCGAGCGCGAGACGCCGGTCATCGTCGCCTCCCGCCAGGGCGGCATGGAGATCGAGGCCGTGGCCCGCGAGCATCCCGAGGCCATCTTCAAGACCCATGTCCACCCGGCGTCGGGCTTCTTCCCCTGCCACGCCCGCGGCCTGGCCTTCCGGCTCGGCTTGAGCCGCGAGCAGGGGCAGGGCTTCGAACAACTGCTGGCCGGGCTGTACGACCTGTTCCTGGCCGGCGACGCCACGCTGCTGGAGATCAATCCCCT
>CAYXCX010000176.1:2089-4476 GCA_964463405.1 uncultured Clostridia bacterium | reverse complement strand
GCTACCGCAACCTGGACCGCTTCTTCATCCAGCTGAAGGCGGGCGAGAGCCTGACCCTGGCTGAAACCCTCGAAAAGCACCTGAAGATCACGGGCGGCGAAGCCGAGCGGCTGCTGCGCCAGGGGAGCGTCTGGGACAACGAGCGCAAGGAGCGGCTGCGGGACGGGCGGATGACGATCCGCCGGCAGTTGCTGCGCGTCGACCGGCCGAAATTTCGGATCCGCGAGTATTCCCTGGACCCGGGGGACATCAAGTTCGAGGACGACCACCTGCTGATCGTCTACAAGCGGGGCGGGGTGCCGGCGCAGCCCACCCCCTACAGCGACATCGACAACCTGCTGCACGGCGTGCAGAAGTATTTCGCCGGCCAGCGCCTCCGCTACCGCGCCGCGCCGGTCAACCGCCTCGACCTGCCGGCCCAGGGGCTGGTCCCTTTCGCCAAGAACAAGAGGTGCGAGGTCGCCCTGCACCGCCTCTTCGAGGAGCGGCGCATCCGCAAGCGCTACCTGGCCGCCACTCCCGCCTTCGCCGGGATGAAGCCGTCGTACATCATCCGCTCCGAGCTCGAATGGCAGGGAAAGAGCCGCGAGGCGCTGACCTATGTCCGCTTCTGCCGCGAGCACGGCGGCCGCTTCTTCTTCCTGGTCTTTCCCCAGAGCGGCCGCACCCATCAGATCCGCCGCCATTTCCTGGAGCGGGTGGCGCCGCTCGTGGGCGACATGCGCTACGGCGGGGCCGAGCCGAGCCCGGAGCTCTGGCTCCTCTGCTTCCAGTACGTTTTTCCCCACCCCGCCTGCCGGGAAAAGGTTTCGGTGCGCTTCATTCCGCCGTCCTGGCAGGAGGCGATGGGACTTGCCAAAAAGTAGATGGGTAGACGAGTGGAAGGGTTGACGGGGTAGGGCACTTGCAAAATTTCGCTGCCAGTGCCGTTGCCCCTTCCACCCATCTACTCATCTACCCATCAACGAGCCGCCCATTCGGATGCTAGGCTGCATGGTTGACAAACATTAAAACATATGTTAATATGTTAATATGATAAACGACGTGCGCCTGCTCAAGGCCCTGGCCGACGAAAGCCGCCTGCGCCTGCTCCTGCTGCTGCGCCAGCGCGAGCTCTTCGTCTGCCAGCTCATGGCCGTCACCGGCCTCTCCCAGCCCCTGGTTTCGCGCGGGCTTTCCCGGCTCGAGCGCGAGGGGCTGGTGGAGTCGCGCCGCCAGGGCAAGCACGTCTTCTATCGCCTGCACCCATCGCTGCCGCCCCTGGGCCAGGCGCTGCTGCCGGCGCTGGCCGCACCCCAGCCGCGAAGTGGCTTCGCACGCGACCTGGCGAACCTCGACCTGTTCCGCCGCCGCTTCCAGAAAGGTCGGCCCTGCGACATGGAGATGGTCAAGAAGTTTTTGGCTTTCCGCACGCAAAACCAATAAACAAGGAGCGCAACATGGAAAAACTGGACAAGCAGGCGTTTGTCGAAAAAGTGTTCGATTACGAGAACGAGAAGGAGTGGAAATACCGCGGCCAGCTGCCGGCCATCGTCGACTTCTACGCCGACTGGTGCGGGCCCTGCAAGATGGTCGCCCCCATCCTGGAAAAGGTCGCGGCCGAATACGCCGGCAAGCTGCAGGTGTACAAGGTCGACACCGACAAGGAGCAGGAGCTGGCCGGGGCCTTCGGCATCCAGAGCATCCCCAGCCTGCTCTTCATCCCCGCCAGCGGCCCGCCGCAGATGGCCCGCGGCGCCATGGACCGCGGCGGCTTCGAAAAGGCCATCGCCGAAGTGCTGGGAGTGAAGAAGGAAGAACCGAAGCAAGCGTAACGCGTAACGCGTGACGCGTGACGAGTAACAGCAGGGGAGGGCATCGATTCTTTTGATGGGCTACGGCAGAACCGCACTTGCCTGAACACAGGCTGGTTTATTCCTGTGACGCAAAACGCTCCGCGTCCACTTTGTAAGCTTTTTGCGGCCTCACGCGCCAAGATCGTTCGGCCTCCCTGTTTTATCCTTCGCTTTTTGCTTTGGTTCGACCATGGCCGTTTCTCGTCACGCGTCACGCGTTACGCGTCACGTTAGTTTACTAGACGCTTTCTTTGTGCTATTTTGCCGGCATGGACGGCGACAAGGACATCCAGGTCGAGCAGGCGCTGCGGGAGCTGCAGGACCTGCGCCAGGACCCCGGCAGCGAGCTGCGGCTGATCAAGATGCCTGCCTTCGCCGGGGAATTCGCCGATTTTCCCCGGCGGCTGGCTCCCGAGATCGCCGCCATCTACAGGAAGCGCGGCATCGAGCGCCTCTTTTCCCACCAGGCCGAGGCCCTGGAGCACGTCCTGGCCGGGCGGCACACGGTGGTGGCGACGCCGACGGCCTCGGGCAAGACCCTGATCTACAACG
>CAYXCX010000176.1:0-2079 GCA_964463405.1 uncultured Clostridia bacterium | reverse complement strand
CGCCGCCCTCGACGCCCTGCAGCGCGACGCGCAGGCCAAGTCGCTCTACCTCTTCCCGACCAAGGCCCTCTCCCAGGACCAGCTGGCCGAGTTGTTCGACATGAACCGGGCCTTGGGCGACACCCTGGGGCTCTACACCTACGACGGCGACACGCCGACCTCCATGCGCCGGGCCATCCGCAAGCAGGCGCAGATCGTCATCACCAACCCCTACATGCTCCATTCCGGCATCCTGCCCCACCACACCAAGTGGGCGGCGCTGTTCGAGAACCTGAAGTACGTGGTCATCGACGAGCTGCACTACTACACCGGCGTCTTCGGCTCGCACGTGGCCAACGTGCTGCGCCGCCTGAAGCGCGTCTGCGCCTTCTACGGCGCGCGGCCGGTGTTCGTCATGAGCTCGGCCACCATCGCCAATCCGGCCGAGCTGGCCGCCGGGCTGATCGAGGAGGAGGTGGCCCTGGTCGAGCGCAACGGCGCGCCGCGCGGCGAAAAGTTCCTGGTCTTTTTCAACCCGCCGCTGGTCAACCGCCAGCTGGGCATCCGCCGCTCCTACGTGGCCGCCGCCCGCGAGATCGCCGGCATCCTGCTCAAGCACGGGCTGCAGACGATCGTGTTCGCCAACTCCCGGCTGATCACCGAGATCCTGGTCAAGTACCTCAAGAACGACTTCGAGAAGACGGTCCAGGACCGCGGCACGGTGCGCGGCTACCGCGGCGGCTACCTGCCCCGGCAGCGGCGCGAGATCGAGAAGGATCTTCGCGCCGGCAAGATCCGCGCCGTGGTGGCCACCAACGCCCTGGAGCTGGGCATCGACATCGGCTCGCTCGACGCGGCCGTCCTCGCCTCCTACCCGGGCTCGGTCTCCTCGACCTGGCAGCGCCTGGGCCGCGCCGGCCGCCGCGGCAGCCGCTCGCTGGGGGTGCTGGTCGCCTCCTCGCTGCCCATCGACCAGTACATCGCCGGCCACCCCGAGTACTTCTCCGGCCAGTCGCCCGAGGTGGGGCGCATCCACGCCGACAACCTCTCGCTGCTGGTCGAGCACGTCAAGTGCGCCGCCTTCGAGCTGCCCTTCGCCCGCGGCGACCGCTTCGGCGGCGAGGACCTGGAGGAGATCCTGGCCTACCTGGCCGAGCAGCAGCTGCTGCTGGCCAAGGACGGCAAGTGGTTCTGGACGGCGGAGGGCTACCCGGCCTGCGCCGTCAGCCTCAACCGCGTCAGCTCCGACAACTTCGTCGTCGTCGACCGCACGGAAGGCGAGCGGGTGATCGCCGAGGTCGGCTTCAGCGACGCCCTGGAGACGCTGCACCCCAAGGCCATCTACATCCTGGAGGGGGAGCAGTACGTCGTGGAGGAGCTCGATTACGAGAACCGCAAGGCCTTCCTGACCCGCTCCCACGCCGACTACTACACCGATTCCATCACCTACACCAAGATCAAGGTTCTCGACGTCTTCGAACAGGCGCACAGGCAGAACGTGGACTTCTCCTGCGGCGACGTCCACGTCTTCTCCCAGGTGGTGGGCTTCAAGAAGCTGAAGTTCTTCACCATGGAGAACGTCGGCGCCGGCGAGCTGCAGCTGCCGCAGCAGGAGATGCACACCACCGGCTTCTGGCTGACGATCCGCAACGAAGTGCTGCGCAGCCTCGACTTCTCCGGCGAGGAGAAGCTGGAGGCCGTTTCCGGCATCGCCTACCTGCTGAAGCAGATCAGCCCGGTCATCCTGCTGTGCGCCAGCCGCGACGTGGGGGTGGCCATCGAGGACAACCTGACCAAGGAGCCCCTGCAGGCCGGGCTGCGCCGGGGGATGGCCGGCGCCCCGCTCGACCCGGCCTTCGCCGACCGCTTCGAGCCCAACCTGTTCATTTTCGACCGCTACCCCGGCGGCGTCGGCCTCTCCGCGGCCCTGTACGAGAAAGCCGAGCCGCTGCTGGAAAAGGCGCTGCAGGTCATCGAGGCCTGCCCCTGCCCCAACGGCTGCCCCTCCTGCGTCGGCCCGGCCGTGCGCTCGGGCGGCGACCCCAAGTCGGCGGCGCGCTTCCTGCTCAAGCTCCTGCTCGGGCGCCTGGACAACTGACC
>CAYXCX010000175.1:2133-4513 GCA_964463405.1 uncultured Clostridia bacterium | reverse complement strand
ACGCCCTGCATGCGCAGGCCGTAGACCACGTTCTCGTAGATGGAGAGCGGCAGCGGCAGCGGCAGGGCGAAGACGATGCCCACCTTGCGCCGCAGTTCCTCCACCTCCAGGCCGGAGCGGATGTCGACGCCGTCCAGGCGGATCTCGCCGCTGACGCGGCTGGACGGCACCAGGTCGATCAGGCGGTTGAGGGAGTTGAGGAAGGTCGACTTGCCCGAATTGGCCGGACCGATGACGGTGAAGATCTCATTGGCCAGGATCTCCAGCTCCAGCCCGCGCAAGACGGCGTGGGCGCCGTAGCGGACGCTCAGGCCGCGGATGGAAAACTTGGCCGCGCCTACCATTTCTTTTTGGCGCGGAAGCGCGAGCGCAGGACGATGGCGGCCAGGTTCAGCAGCAGCACCAGCGCCAGCAGCACCAGCGCCGTGCCGTAGCGCACATTCTCCGGGATGTTCGGCACCTGGGTGGAGATGACGTACAGGTGGTAGGGCAAGGCCATGGTCTGGTCGAAGGCCGACTGCGGCAGGCGCGGCAGGTAGAAGGCGGCCACGGTGAACAGGATGGGCGCCGTTTCGCCGGCCGCCCGCCCGAGCCCCAGGATCATGCCGGTTAGGATTCCCGGCAGGGCGTGGGGCAGGACCGAATGGCGGACGGTCTGCCAGCGGCTGGCTCCCAGCGACAGGCTGACGGTGCGGAAGTGCTGCGGCACGCTCTCCAGCGCCTCGCGCGACGAGGTGATGACGACCGGCAGGATCATGATCCCCAGCGTCAGCGCCCCGGAGAGGATGGAGGCGCCGAAGCGGAAGAAGGTGACGAAGATGCCCAGCCCGAACAGGCCGTAGACGACCGAGGGCACTCCGGCCAGGTTGACGATGGCCAGCTTGATCAGGCGCGAGAAGCGGCTGTCGGCGGAGTACTCCACCAGGTAGACGGCGGCGGCCACGCCCAGCGGCACGGCGAAGAGGACGGCGCCCAGCACCAGGTAGAGGGTGCCGAGGATGGCCGGCAGGATGCCGCCCGCGCTCATGCCCTGGCGCGGCATGGTGAGGAGGAACTCCAGGCTGATGGCGCTCCCCCCCTTGGCCACGATGAGGACCAGGATGACCGCCACCGGCAGCACCACCACCAGCGTGGCCAGCAAGAGCAGGGCGAAGGCGATCCGTTGGCTGAGGCGCGGGCTCATGGCTACTTGCGGGCGCGGTGCAGGTACAGGTCGGCCACGCCGTTGATCAGGAAGGTGATGACGAACAGGACGATGCCGATGGCGAACAGGGCGGCGTAATGGGCCCCGCCCTGGACCGACTCGCCCATCTCGGCGGCGATGGTGGCGGTCAGGGTGCGCACCGGCTGCAGCATGCCGCTGGGAATGACGGCGGCGTTGCCGGTGACCATCATCACCGCCATGGTCTCGCCGATGACGCGGCCGATGCCGAGCATGACGGCGGCGACCATGCCCGGCCGGGCGGCGCGGGCCACGATGCGCCAGGTGGTCTGCCATTTCGTGGCCCCCATGGCGACGGCCGCCTCACGGTACTGGCGCGGCACGGCGGGGATGGCGTCCTCGGCGATGGATACGATGGTGGGCATGGCCATGAAAGCCAGGGTCACCGAGCCGGTCAGGGCTGTCAGCCCGGTGGGAACGTCGAAGAGCCTCTTGATCCAGGGTCCCAGGGTGATCATGCCGATGAAGCCGATGACCACAGAGGGAATGGCCGCCAGCAGCTCGATGCCGGCCTTGAGCCCCTCCTTGAGCCGGCCGGGGGCGATCTCGGCGATGAACAGGGCGGCGGCCAGGCCGATGGGCACCGACAGGGCGGCCGCCCCCAGCGTGACCAGCAGCGAGCCCAGGATCAGCGGCAGGATGCCGAAGCGCGGCGGCTCGGAGATGGGGTACCAGCTCCTGCCGAACAGAAAATCGGCCACGCTCTCGCCGCGGAACAGGGAAAATCCCTCGCGTAGCAGGAACAGGAAGATCAGCAGCACGAAGACGATGGAGAAGAGGCCGCTGAGCAGGATGGCCCGCTCGATCAGCCACTCCGTCAACCGGCGCCGCCGCAGCCCGTTCATCAGGCGCTCAGTGGAGCTTCACCGGCACGAAATCGATCTTCAGCACGACCTTCTGGCCATCGGGCCCGAGAACGTAGTCGAGAAAATCGGCCGCCAGCCCCTGCGCCTGGCCGCGGGTGACCATCAGCAGCGGGCGGGAAATGGGATACGCCTGGCTGACCACGTTCTCGACCGTCGGCTCCACGTAGGGGGAAGCTCCGTCCTCGGCCACCAGCAGGGCCTTCTCGCGCGGCGAGATGTAGCCCATGCCGTAGTAGCCGATGGCGCTGGGGTTCTGCGCCACCTCGTCGGCGATGGCCTGCGAGCTGGGCAG
>CAYXCX010000175.1:0-2123 GCA_964463405.1 uncultured Clostridia bacterium | reverse complement strand
AGCAGCAGGGCGTTGGCGGCGAACTCGACCCGGCTGCCGCCCTGGTTGCGGCGCAGCACGTGCTCCTTGAAGTAGACGTGGGTGCCCGAGTTGACTTCGCGGGAAAGGACGACGATGGGCAGGTCGGCGCCGCCGATTTCCTTCCAGTTCTTCACCGCCCCGGAAAAGACGGCGGCGAGCTGTTCCAGGGTCAGCTGCGAGATCGGGTTTTTGGGATGGACCACCACGGCCAGGCCGTCGAGGGCCACGGTGACCTGCTGCGGCTCGAACCCCTTGGCCGTGGCCATGGCGATCTCCTCGGGCTTGAGCTCGCGCGACAGCTCGGCGATGTCGCAGGTGCCGGCCAGCAGCGAGGCGATGCCGGTGCCCGAGCCGCCGCCGGTGACGGCCACCGAGACGTCGGGACGGGCCTTCATGTACTCCTCGGCCCAGGCCTGGCCCAGGTTGACCATGGTGTCCGAGCCCTTGATCTGCAGCGAATGGGCCTGCTGGCCGCCGCGGCTGCAGGCGCCCAGCGCCAGCAGCAACGGCAGGATCAGGCCGGCGAAGGCGAATCGGCGAATTGTTCCAGCCATGGGCTTCTCCTCGTTCTTGATTTCGGGAAAGAGTCGGCCGGGAGCGGCACGCCGGGCGACGCCGGAACCGTTCGGATTTTCCCTGCATCCAGGATACAGGCCGATTGTTAAGTAACGGTTAATTGCCGGTGATTTTTCGGTTAATTCGCCGTAGGCAGGCCCAGGGACAGCGGTCAGCCGGGCAGGCGCAGCAGGTCGAGCGCAAGCCAGCTCAGCGCCGATACCAGGGCGGCCCCGGGGATGGTGAAGATCCAGGCCCAGACGATGCGCACGGCCACGCCCCAGCGGATGGCGGACAGGCGGCTGGTGGCGCCGACGCCGATGATGGCGCCGGTGATGGTGTGGGTGGTCGAGACGGGAACGCCGAGGAAGGTGGAAAACAGGATGGAAAACGCCGCCGCCGTCTCGGCGCTGAAGCCGTGCACCGGCTTGAGCTTGGTGATCTTCATGCCCATGGTCTCGATCACCTTCCAGCCGCCGGTCAGGGTGCCCAGGGAGATGGCCAGGTAGCAGCTGATGACCACCCAGAGGGGAACGTAAAAGGTGGCGCCCAGGTGGCCGGTGGAAAAGAGCAGCATGGCGATGATGCCCATGGTCTTCTGGGCGTCGTTGGTGCCGTGGCCGAGGCTGTACAGGGCGGCCGACAGCAGCTGCAGGCGGCGGAACCAGCGGTCGACCGTCTGCGGCGAGCGCCGGCGGCAGGTCCACAGCACGGCGAGCATGATCAGGTAGCCGAGCAGCAGGCCGATCAGCGGCGCCAGGATGATGAACAGGGCGATCTTCAGCAGGCCGCCGACGACCAGCGCCTGCGGACCGCTCTTGGCCAGGGCGGCGCCGAGCAGGCCGCCGACCAGGGCGTGGGAAACGCTGATGGGAAAGCCGAGGTGGGTGCAAAGGTAGGACCAGGCGATGGCCCCGACCAGCGCCGCCAGGATCATGGGCGCCGACACGACCCGGGAGTCGATGATGTCCTTGCCGATGGTGTTGGCCACGTGGACGCCGAACAGGGAGGCGGCGGCGAAATTGAAGAAGGCGGCCCACAGCACCGCCTGGCGCGGGCTCAAAACGCGGGTGGAGACGATCGTGGCCACCGAGTTGGCGGCGTCGTTCATGCCGTGGATGAAGTCGAACAGCAGCGCCAGCAGGATGATGATGACGATCAGGACCATCATGCGGGTGGGCTCAGGCGTTTTCCAGGACGATGCCCTCGGTGATGTCGGCCACGTCCTCGCAGCGGTCGGTGGCGCGCTCGATGTACTCCAGGATGTCCTTCCACTTGATCAGCTCGAAGGGGTCCTTCTCCTCGCGGAACAGGCGGGCCAGGGTGCTGCGGCGGATGTAGTCGGCCTGGTCCTCCAGGCGGTTGATCTCCACCGTCAGCTCCATGATGCGCTCCTTTTTTTTCATGTCGGGGATCAGGCCGACCATCTCCTTGACCAGTTTGACGCTCTCCAGCAGGACAGCGCTCAGCTCCCTGGCCTCGCGCGGCACGTTGCAGGGGCGGTAGAGGTCGATGCGCGAGCTGGCCGCCTCGGCCAGGTCGAGGAT
>CAYXCX010000174.1:310-4522 GCA_964463405.1 uncultured Clostridia bacterium | reverse complement strand
TTCATGGCCTCGTCGCGCTGGCTGGCGCCGACCTTCTTGCGCAGGGTCTTGATTTTATTCTTCATCTTGGAGCGGTTCGCGCGGTTGGTCGCCCGCTTCTTCTCGTCCTGCCGATGCTTCTTTACAGCCGAGTCATGATTCGCCATGTGGGATTCCTCCAGATTCGCCCCCATAATACACCAAAAAAGATGGGGTGTCAATTAAGAAGAAGGGAGAAGATACGAGCTCTTAGTGTTAGTGTTAGTGTTAGTGTTGGTGTTAGCAAGAAACTCAGCGAACTATTAGTGGTAGTGATAGTGGTAGTGGTAGTAGCGAGCACTTGAAGGGGCTCTGTCCCTTACTTTTTCCTTTTACCTTTTACCTTTCTGAGTGTCAGTGCCTGCAAGGAACTCAACGAGCTGGTCCTGGTGATTGGAAAAAGGCGATTCGCGATTGGAAAGCCATCGTGATTCGTAGAGGCCCACTGAAGCAAAAAGTGATTTTTCCCCTTCTACTGCAAGCCAAGCATCGCTGTTTTCTTGAAATTAGGAGTAAGAAACTGCTTAAAACTCGGCAAGCCCCCAAGCATCAGTTTCGTGGAACGTGGTACATGGAACCTGGAACCCCTGAAGCTCCGCTAGCTCTTCTTCCTATCCCACGGTCCGCTGCGCAATCCTCCCAGGTCGAGCGTTACGAACAAAAATCCGCGCTTGCGGCAGAACGCACACAGCTCGTCTTTCATGGCCAGCAGGGCCTGCCAGTGCCCGGGGTCGGCCTCGATGCGCACGCCGCCGGGAATGTGGCGGGCGCGCAGGGGGTGGACGCCGCGGGCGGACAGGAAGCGCTCGACCCGGTCCAGGGCGCGCATGCGCTTCAGCTCCAGGCGCTCGCCGTAGGGGAAGCGGGTGGCCAGGCAGGTCGTGGACTCGGTGCAGTCGGCCGGGACGCCCTCGCGCTGCAGCTCGGCGGCGATCTCGGCCGAGGTGATGCCGGCGTCGCGCAACGGGGAGAGGACGCCGAGCTCTTGCAGGGCGCGGCGGCCGGGACGGTGCTCGCTGCGGTCCGAGCGGGTCGAGCCGTCGGCCACGGCCGCAAGCCCCAGGCGCTTCGCCTCCCGCTTCAGGGCGGCGAACATGAGCCGCTTGCAGAGGTAGCAGCGGTTGCGCGGGTTGTCCCGCAGCCGGGGATCGGCGAGCAGGTCCAGGCGCACGAGCCGCAGCGGCTGGCCGAGCCGGGAGGCGAAAAAGGCGAGGCGTTCGGCGGCCAGGCCGCCGCCCAGCCGCGTGCGGACGTGGCAGACGGCGACGGCGCCGGCGGCCAGGGCCTGCGCGGCCTGGCGGGCTAGAAAATACGAGTCCTTGCCCCCGGAAAAGGCGACCAGCAGCCGGCCGCTGCGCTTCAGGACCGCCCGCAGCGCGTCTTTCTTGCGCGGCGGCACTCCCGCGGGCGGCCTCATGCGCGGGGCGGGCTGCCTCCGGCGCGGCGGCGCCGGTAGCGGCGCAGCACGGCGGAGAACACGCGTTCCAGTCCGGGGTTGCCGTCGATGACGGCCAGGTTGCGGCCGCGCAGGGACAGGTAGTTGGCCCGGACTTTCTCCAGGTAGCCGCGCTTCTCGAAGAGCCTGGCCAGCGACTCCCGCGCCCGGCCGATCCGCTCCAGCGCCCGGTCCACCTCGACGTCGATGATGAAGACCAGGTCGGGCTCGGGGGCGAACTCGCGATTGGCGAGCAGGATCGCGTCCAGATCGAGGCCGCGCGCCCCCTGGTAGCAGGCGTTCGAATAATAATAGCGGTCCAGCACCACCGTCTTGCCGGCGCGCAGGGCGGGCAGGATGTTGGTTTCCACGTCCCAGCGCCGGTCGGCGAGAAAGAGGTCGAGCTCCTCCTGGGCCGAGATGGAGTCTTGTTCCTGGGCGATGCGGCGGATGCGCCTGCCCAGCGGCGAGTCGGTCGGCTCGCGCAGCCACAGGGCGGCGGTTCCCTCCGCCTGCAGGCGCTGGTGGAACATTTGCGACAGGGTGGTCTTGCCCGAGCCGTCAATGCCCTCAAAAACGATCAGGCGCGCCATTCACGCCCCGAAGCAGGTGCCCACGGCCCGGGCGACCTTGACCAGGTCGTGGTCGGGCCCGACCCGGCGCGGCACGGCCACGGCCTCCTGGATCGGCGTGGTCTTGATCTCGGTGCCGCGCAGCCCCACCAGCTGGCCGAACTTGCGGTTCACCACGGCCTGGACGGCGTGGTAGCCAAAGCGGCTGGCCAGGATGCGGTCGAAGGGGGAGGGGCTGCCGCCGCGCTGCACGTGGCCCAGGATGGTGAAGCGGCTCTCGATCCCGGTCATGTCCTCGTCCTGGTTGGCCCCGTGGGCGGCGATGCCGCCGAGGCGGATGGGGTCGCTGGCGTCGTCCACCTTGCGGGCGACCACCAGCTCGCCGCCCTCCGGCTTGGCTCCCTCGGCGACCACGATCAGCGAGAAGCGCTTGCCGCTCTCGGTGCGGCAGCGGATCTTGTCGCAGACTTTTTCCAGCCGGTAGGGGAGCTCGGGGATAAGGATGACGTCGCCGCCGCCGGCCAGCCCCGCCCCCAGCGCGATCCAGCCGGCGTAGCGGCCCATGACCTCGATGACCATGATGCGGTGGTGGGCCTCGGCCGTCGAGTGCAGCTTGTCGACGGCGGTGGCGGCGATGTTCAGCGCCGTGTCGTAGCCGAAGGTGACGTCGGTGCCTCCCAGGTCGTTGTCGATGGTCTTGGGCACGCCGACCACGGGCACGCCGTGCCTGGCGAAAAAGGTGCTGGCGATGATCTGGGTGCCGTCGCCGCCGACGGTGATCAGGGCGTCGATCTCGTTGTATTCCAGGGTCTTCAGGGCCTGGGCCGAGACGTCGCGGTGCGCCCGGCCGCCGCCCGGGCCGGGCTCGCTGTAATGGAAGGGGTTGTCGCGGTTGGAGGTGCCCAGGATGGTGCCGCCGCGCGGCAGGATGCCCGAGACGTCGGCCAGGCCCAGCGGGCGCACCCGCTTGTGGATCAGCCCGGCGTAGCCGTCCAGGATGCCGCAGACCTCAAGGCCGTGCTCGCGGCAGGCGCAGTGCACCACGGCGCGGATGACCGCGTTCAAGCCCGGGCAGTCGCCGCCGCCAGTCAGGATGCCGATCTTGCGGATCTTTTTCATGGTCTCTCCTTGGCCAGGCGCCATCATAGCAGAAACGGCCGCGTCCCGCCAACGGCCGGGTCAGGCTTTGTTCAGCCTCTCCTGCAGTTCGTCCAGCCTAGCCGACAGCATGTCCATCTCCCGCTCCAGCTCGCCGGCCGAGAGTTCGGGCCGGATGCGCAGCGGCGCTCCATAGGCGAAGCGGATGCGCCCGAAGGGCAGGGGCACCACGAAGCGGTCCCAGCTTTTTTCCAGCACCTTGGCCCGCGTCGCCGACCAGCTGATGGGCACCACCCAGGCGCCGGTCTTGGCCGCCAGCTGCACGGGCCCCTCCTTGACGCGGCGCGCCGGCCCCTTGGGGCCGTCGGCCGTGATCAGCACCCGGGCGTTCGCCTCGCGGATCGAGCGCGCCATCTCCAGGAAGGCCCGCGCCCCGCCGCGCGAGGAGGAGCCGCGGATGGGGTCCATGGCGAACTCCCTGGCGACGGCGGCCACCAGGTCGCCGTCGCTGGACAGGGAGATGAGCGGCCGGGCGCCGCAGTTCTTGAAACGGTGGATGACGAAGAGGATGTGGCGGTGCCAGAACAGGAAGATCAGCGGCCCGCCGCCCTGCCGCCAGCCGGCGATTTCCTCCTCCCCCTCGACGGTCACCCGGTTGAGGGCCACGGCCGCCTCGATCAGCAGCCAGGCCAGCTTGCCCAGGACCAGCAGCCTAGCCTTTTTCAGCCAGGCCATATTCCTTGATCTTGTCCAGCAGGGTCTTGTAGCTGACCTGCAGGATCTGGGCCGCCCGCGTGCGGTTGAAGCCGGTCTCGGCCAGGACTTGGGCCAGCTTGCGCTTCTCGGCCCAGGCCCGCGCCCGCTGCCCGACCTCCTTCAGGCCGCCGTTGAGGCTGGGGGCGTCGGGCAGGGCGAAGGGGCGCCCGGGCAGGACGATCTCCTCGGCGCCCACCAGCGGGCCGGCGGCCAGGCTCCAGAGCGTGGCGCCCGGACGCCGGGGCGGGTCCACGTAGGCCACCCCGCCCAGCGGCCAGAGTAGGATGTGGTTGGTGCGGCCGCCGGTCTGCCGGCAGGCCAGCGCGTGGCCGA
>CAYXCX010000174.1:0-300 GCA_964463405.1 uncultured Clostridia bacterium | reverse complement strand
GAGGCCAGGCGCCGCATCGCCGCCAGCTTTTCTCGCTTGCGCACCTGGCGCGACAGCGTGCGGGTGAAATGGTCGGCCAGGAGCAGGATGTCGTCGCGGCGCTCGCGCAGCGGCGGCAGCTCGATGGGAAAGCTGGTGATGCGGAAATAGAGGTCCTGGCGGAAGCGCTTCTCGGCAACGGCCTTTTCCAGGTCCTGGTTGGTGGCGAAGACGAAGCGGATGTCCAGGGCGACGGCCTTGGCGCCGCCCAGGCGGGTAACGGTCTTATCCTCCAGCACGCGCAGCACCTTGCCCTGCAGG
>CAYXCX010000173.1:536-4523 GCA_964463405.1 uncultured Clostridia bacterium | reverse complement strand
GGAAGAGAACCCGGCCTTCGGCTGCGAGGAGAACCAGGTCTATTTCGTGCGCGCCGACGGCGTGCGCAAGCTGGAGCGGATGGCCAAGGCCCTGGTCGCCGCCCGGGTCTGGGACGAGGTGGCGGCGCTGGCCGCCCGCGGCCGCTGAGGCGACGGTGGAAGACCTGCGCTCCGTTCTGACGTTCTTCCAGGAGATGGGCGCCTCGTTCCTGCACCTGCCCGCCGGCGACCCGCGCGCCGAGCTGGCGGAGCTGAACCGCGAGATCCTGCAGTGCCGGCGCTGCCGCCTGCACCAGACCAAGACGAACTACGTGCCGGGCGAAGGCAGCCACAGCCCCGCCATCCTGTTCGTGGGCGAGGGCCCGGGCGAGACCGAGGACCAGTTCGGCCGCCCCTTCATCGGCCGCGCCGGCCAGCTGCTGGACAAGATCATCCAGAAAATGGGGCTGCGCCGCGAGGACGTGTTCATCGGCAACGTCGTCAAGTGCCGGCCGCCCAACAACCGCGAGCCGCTGGCGGACGAGGTGCAGGCCTGCCTCCCCTACCTGCGGCGCCAGATCGCCGTGCTGCGCCCGCGGGCGCTCGTCTGCCTGGGCCGGGTGGCGCTCAACAATCTGCTGGGCACCGCCCACAGCCTGGGGCGCGTCCGCGGCCAGGTCCTGGATTTCGGCGGCATCCCGCTGGTTCCCACCTACCATCCCTCCTACATCCTGCACAAGCGCGACAAGGAGGAGATCACCCGGGCCAAGTGGGAGGTCTGGGAGGACATGAAGAAGGTGCTGGCCCTGATCGCCGGCGACCGCCCTTGAAAATCAGCGTCTCCCTGTCTTACAACCTCAGCGAGCCCCTGACCTACCGGGCCGCCGACGGGGAGGGACTGCGGCCCGGTTCACGCGTCCTGGTCCCGCTGGGAAGGCGCGCCGTCCTCGGCTGGGTGCTGGATCTCGATTCCCCCTACCGGGGAAAGCTGAAGGACATCCTGGGCGTGGTCGACGACCCGTTCGTCCCCGGGGCCGACTTGCTGGCGTTCGCCCGCCTGGCCGCGGCGGCCTACTTCGCGTCGGCCGGGGCGCTGCTGGACCATTGCCTGCCACCCAGCCAGAAGGGAACCCAGAGGCTGCGCATTTGCGGCAGCGAGAGCAGGCTGGCCGGCATTGCGGCCGACGAACTGGCGCGCCTGGCCGCCGGCGGCCCTTTGCGCCTGCGCTTCCGCAAGCCTTCCCAGCCGCCACCGGAACCGGCCGCCCCGGAGCCGCGAGAGGCGGAGCGGCGGCTGCTGCTGGACGGCGATCCCGGCGCTGAGTACCGCCGCGCCTGCGACGAGGCGCTGCACCGCGGGCAAAGCGTCATCCTGGTTGTGCCGGACGCGGCCACGGCCGAGCATTGGCGGGAGCGCCTGGCCGGCGTGGAGCCTTTCCAGGCGCGCCTGGCCGCGGCCGCGCGCGAAACGATCTGGAGCGACTGCCGCCGCGGCCGGCCAAAGATCGTCTGCGGCGGCCTGGCCGCCCTGGCCCTGCCGCTGGCCGCGCCCGGACTGGTGATCCTCGACCGCGCCGCCTCGCCGCTCTACGCCCGCAGCCAGGGCTCCCCCTTCCGCCTCGACCACCTGGCCGAACTGCGCGCCCGCGGCGCCGGCGTTCCCCTGCTGGCCGGCGCCCTGTCCCATTCCCCCTCCAGCTACGAGCGCCGCCACGAGCCGGCGGTCGCCGACCGCCGCCCGGCGGCGCCTCCCGAGCTGCAGGTCCATCCCCTGCCGGGTCGCGAGCGCGGCATCCCGCCGGCGCTGCTGGAAATGGCTGCCGGCAACCTGCGGTCGGCCAAGCGCACCCTGATCCTGGTCAACCGCATCTCGCCGGCCCTGCACCTCTTCTGCGAGACCTGCTCGCGCCTGGCCGCCTGCCCGCGCTGCGGCGGCCCGCTGCGCGCCGACGAGGCCGGTCGCGTCTCCTGCCAGCGCTGCCCCTTCGCCGACGACGCCCCGGGCAACTGCCGGCGCTGCGGCCGCCCGCTCGAGCCGCTGCACGACGTCAGCATCGAGTCGCTGGCCCGCGCCCTGGAGCGGGTCGGCGGCGAGGGGACGGTGCTGACCCTGACCGCCGCCGGGCTGCGGGACCCCGCCGCGGCGCGCAGCCGGGCCCGCGAGCACCCGCTGACCGTCGCCACGCTGGCCGCGCTCAGCCCGCAATTGCGCGGCCTGTTCGCCGCCGCCGCCTGGGTCAAGCCCGAGTCCTTCTTTCCCCTGGACGAGTTCGCCGCCGGCGAGTTCATCCACGGCTGCGGCGCCGAGATCGCCGCCGCCCTGGTTCCCGGGGGCGAGCTGCACGTCTTCTCGGTGTTCCACTTCCACTACGCCATCCGCCACCTGCTGGACGAGGAGCGCTTCTTCGCCCGCGAGCTCAAGTACCGCCGCTGGTTCCGCCTGCCCCCCTACAGCGAGGTGTTCGAGCTGGAGCTGCGCCAGGGCAGCCTGCGGGCGCTGGCGGCCGCCCTGCGCGGGCTGTACGGGCGGCACCGCGAAAGCCTGGGCATCCGCCGCGCCCACCTGGTCTCGCGCCAGCCGCAGCGCGGCGCCTTTCGCGGCGTCCTGGAGCTGCACGCCAGCGCCGCGGCCATCGCCGCCGCCGGCCTGCACCGCGTCCCGCGCAGCCAGCTGCGGCGCGTCGCCGGCTGACGCGAAACCCTGGAGCTCCCGCCTGCGTATAAGAAAATCAGTCGGGATACCCTTGGCCAAACCGATCGCAAAGGAGTTCTCATGAGCGAAACGGCATTGTCACTGCACGACTTGGTGAAGGAGTTCGACGGCAAGCGGGCCGTGGACGGCATCTCCTTCTCCGTGAAACGGGGCGAGATCCTGGGCCTGCTGGGCCCCAACGGCGCCGGCAAGACCACGACCATGCGCATGGTGCTGGACATCATCGCCCCCGACTCGGGGCGGGTGGAGATCCTGGGCCAGCCCCTCTGCCAGGCAGTTAAGGACCGCATCGGCTTCCTGCCCGAGGAGCGCGGCCTCTACCGCAAGCTGAAGGTGATGGACACGCTGCTGTTCTTCGGGGAACTGAAGGGCATGAAGGCCGCCGCCGCGCGCGAGCGCGGCCGCCGGCTGCTGAAGCAGTTCCAGCTGGACGGCTACGAGGAAAAGAAGGTGGAGGAGCTCTCCAAGGGCATGGCCCAGAAACTGCAGTTCATCACCACCATCCTCCACGACCCGGAACTGCTCATCCTGGACGAGCCCTTCTCCGGGCTGGACCCGCTGAACATCGAGCTGGTCAAGGACGTCATCCTGGCGCGCAAGCGCGAGGGCATGACCATCATCTATTCCACCCACCTGATGGAGTACGCCGAAAAGACGGTCGACTCGCTGGTGATGATCGACCGCGGGCGCAAGGTGCTGGACGGCTCGCTGGCCGCGGTCAAGGCCGAGTACGGCCAGCGCTTCGTCAGGGTGCAGGTGGAGGGCGACGCCCGCTTCGTGGCCGGCTTGCCGTACGTGCGCTCCTGGCGCGACTCGGGCCACGAGCTGGAGATCGAGCTCGACGACCTGTCCCCGGCCCGGCGCGAGCAGCTGCTGCGCGACCTGCTGGGCAAGGTAGTGGTGAACGGCTTCGCCCTCAGCGAGCCCTCGCTGCAGAATATCTTCATCCGCAAGGTCCAGGAAGGAGCCGGAGCATGAACAAGATCCTCGCCGTCATCAAGAAGGAATACAAGACCATCGTCCACAAGAAGTCCTTCATCATCATGACCCTGCTCACGCCGGTGCTGATGGCCGGCCTGATGTTCGTGCCGGTGCTGCTGATGAAGATGGGGCGCACCGACAAGTCGATCGCCGTCGCCGACTACGCCGGCGGCTACGTCCAGGCCCTGAGCGCAAGCCCGGCGCCGGCCCGGCAAAAGAAGATCGACGTCGCCGATCTCGAGGCCGTGGACCGGCCGCAGGCGCTGCCGGCGGGGGGGCGCATTTCCTTCCAGCCGGTGGCCGTCGCCGGCCGC
>CAYXCX010000173.1:0-526 GCA_964463405.1 uncultured Clostridia bacterium | reverse complement strand
GCCGGCCGCGACGCCCGCGAGCTGGTGCGGGAGTACGAGCGCAAGGTCCTCAAGAAGGAGATCGACGGGCTGCTGCTCATCCCGGCCGACGTCAAGTCCAGCCGCCGGGTGGCCTACTATTCCTCCTCGGTCTCCGACTTCACCACCCTCAGCTTCATCGAGTCGACCCTGCGCACGGCCGTCTCCAAGCAGCTGCTGCTGGAAAAAAGCATCGACCCGGCCGTGGTCGACGAGGCCACCCGCGCCATCGACATGGAGACCTTCAAGGTCAAAAAAGAGGGGACCACCAAGTCCGACTCGGGCATGGACTACATGATGTCGCTGTTCATGATCGTCATCCTCTTCATGGTGCTGATCAACTACGGGCAGGTCATCATGCGCGGCGTGCTCGAGGAGAAGACCAGCCGCATCTCGGAGCTGCTCATCGCCTCGGCGCGGCCGACGCACATCTTCTACGGCAAGCTGCTGGGCATCGGCCTGGCCGGCCTGACCCAGGTCGGCCTGTGGATCGTACTGGCCGCGGTGC
>CAYXCX010000172.1:239-4584 GCA_964463405.1 uncultured Clostridia bacterium | reverse complement strand
GAAGGTCAACCCCCGCGCCCGCAGCATCCTGGCCTTCCACCGCGCCTTCCTCGATTCCGTCAAGTACACCGGGCGCCTCTTCGAGATGGGCCAGGTGGTCGACTACAAGCTGCGCAGCGGCCATTTCCTGCAGGACCTGCTGCAGGCCCCCTGGATGTTCTGGGTAGGCAAGCTGCACCTGCTGCCCGAGCGCGTGCGCGACCGCCGCGCCCTGAAGCGCATCTTCGCCGGGACGCGGCAGGCCGGGGAGGAGCGCCCATGAAGACCGGCTTCTATCCCGGCTGCTCGATGAAGGGCTCGGCCCGCGAGTACAGCGAGTCGCTCCTGGCCGTCGCCCGCGAGCTGGGCCGCGAGCTGCCCGAGGTGCCCGACTGGAACTGCTGCGGCGCCACCGCCGCCCACAACCTCGATCCCGACCTGGCCCTGGCCCTGCCGGCGCGCATCCTGGCCGCCGCCGACCGGTCGGGAATGGAGGAGGTGCTGGTCCCCTGCGCCGCCTGCTACAGCCGCCTCAAGGCGACCCGCCACCAGCTCCTGAACGACGAAGAGAAGCGCCGTCGGATTTCCGGCCTGATCGAGTCCGACTACCGCGGCCTGGCCAGGGTGGTCAACATCCTCGAGTGGCTGGCCGCCATCCCCGGCCTGGCGGGGCGGGTGCGGCAGCCGTTCGCCCGCCGGGTGGCCTGTTATTACGGCTGCCTGCTGGTGCGACCGGCGGAGGTCGTGCAGTTCGACCGCCCCGAGGACCCCCAGTCGATGGACCGGCTGCTGCAGGCCCTGGGCGCCGCGCCCCTGGACTGGGCGTTCAAGACCGAGTGCTGCGGCGCCGGCTTTTCCGTGTCGCGCACCGACGTGGTGGCCGAGCTGAGCGGGCGCATCCTGGACGACGCCGTCTCCCGCGGCGCCGAGGCGGTGATCGTCGCCTGCCCCATGTGCCACCTGAACCTGGACATGCGCCGGCCGAACATCGAAAAACGTGCCGGCAAAAAGTTCGCCATTCCGATCCTGTACGTCACCCAGGTCCTGGGGCTGGCCCTGGGGCTGAAGCCCAAGGCACTCGGCCTGCAGCGGCATAAGATCTCCCCGTCGGCCTTGATAGCCCCAGTGTCGGCGAAGCCGACCACTGGGGCACAGTGCGCCTCCGGGGATTCCCCGGCCTCAGCCCCCTCATCGGGGTCTTCGGCCGGGTCGCCCCCGTCGGCCTTGATAGCCCCTGCGTCGGCGAAGCCGACTGCAGGGGCAAAATCCGCCTCGGGGGACTCCCCGGCAGGAGCCGGGTCGCCGACCACTGGGGCACAGTACGCCTCCGGGGATGCCCCGGCTGAAGCCCCCTTGACGGTGGCTTCAGCCAAGAGAGGGGCATAACATGGCGCGCATAGGCGTCTTTGTCTGCCATTGCGGCGAGAACATCAGCGCCACCGTCGACGTGGCCCGGGTCGCGGCCGAGGCGGCCAGGATCCCCGGGGTGGCGCACAGCGTCGACTACAAGTACATGTGCTCCGATCCCGGCCAGCAGCTGGTCAAGGCCGCCATCCGCGAGAAGGGGCTGACCGGCGTGGTGGTCGCCGCCTGCTCGCCGCGCATGCACGAGCCCACTTTCCGCCGCGCCTGCGCCGAGGCGGGGCTCAACCCCTTCCTCTGCGAGATGGCCAACATCCGCGAGCACTGCTCCTGGGTGCACGAGAAGGGCGAGGCCGCCACGCAAAAGGCCACCGACATCGTGCGCACCCTGGTGGCCAAGGTGAAAAAGAACAAGGCCCTGCAGCCGATCGAGGTGCCGGTGACCAAGACGGCGCTGGTGCTGGGCGGCGGCATCGCCGGCATCCAGGCCAGCCTGGACATCGCCAACTCCGGGCACAAGGTCGTCCTGGTGGAGAAGGGGCCCTCGATCGGCGGCCACATGGCGCAGCTTTCGGAAACCTTCCCCACCCTCGACTGCTCGCAGTGCATCCTGACGCCGCGCATGGTCGAGGCGGCGCAGCACCCGAACATCACCCTTTATTCCTACGCGGAGCTGGAGGGGCTGGAGGGCTTCATCGGCAGCTTCAAGGCCCGCATCCGCCGCAAGGCGCGCAGCCTGGACGAAAAGCTCTGCACCGGCTGCGGCCTGTGCAGCCAGAAATGCCCGACGCGGAAAATCCCCAGCGAGTTCGACGCCGGCCTGGGCCTGCGCCCGGCCATCTACGTCCCCTTTCCGCAGGCGGTGCCCAACAAGCCGGTGATCGACCGCGAGCACTGCACGTACTACCGCACGGGCAAATGCCGATTGTGCGAAAAGGTCTGTCCCACCCAGGCCATCCGCTTCGACCAGGCCGACGAGATCGTCGAGATCGACGTCGGCGCCGTGGTCGCCGCCACCGGCTTCGACATCAAGCACGCCGACTTCTTCCCCGAATACGGCTACGGCAAGTACAAGGACGTCATCGACGGGCTGCAGTTCGAGCGCCTGGCCTCGGCCTCGGGGCCGACGCTGGGCGAGATCCGCCGCCCCTCCGATGGCCAGGTGCCCGAAACGGTCGTATTCGTGGCCTGCGCCGGCTCGCGCGACCCGGCCAAGGGCATCGAGTACTGCTCCAAGATCTGCTGCATGTACACGGCCAAGCACGCCATGCTCTATCGCCACAAGGTGCACCACGGCCGCCCCGTCGTCTTTTACATGGACATCCGCGCCGGCGGCAAGATGTACGAGGAGTTCGTGCGCCGGGCCATGGAGGAGGACGGCGTGCAGTACGTGCGCGGCCGCGTCTCGCGCATCTACGAGCGCGGCGGCAAGCTGGTGGTCAAGGGGGCCGACACGCTGCTGGCGGGGCGGCCGCTGGAGATCGAGGCCGACCTGGTGGTGCTGGCCACGGCCGCCGTGGCCCAGCCTGCAGCCGACGAGCTGGCCCAGAAGCTGCACATCAGCTACGACGCCCATCGCTTCTACGCCGAGGCCCATCCCAAGCTGCGGCCGGTGGAGACCAACACCGCCGGCATCTTCCTGGCCGGCGCCTGCCAGGCGGCCAAGGACATCCCCGAGTCGGTGGCCCAGGCTTCCGGCGCCGCCGCCAAGGTGGCCGCCCTTTTCTCCCAGGCCACGCTGGTGCGCGAGCCGCTGATCGCCGTGGTTGACCGCCAGGCGCCGCCCGTCCACTCGACCTGCGTCGGCTGTTTCCTCTGCCGCTCGGCCTGCCCCTACCAGGCGATTGAAAAGGAGGAGATCCGCGGCCGCGACGGTCAGCTGATCAAGACCGTGGCCCGGGTCAATCCCGGCCTGTGCCAGGGCTGCGGCACCTGCGTGGCCCTCTGCCGCTCCAAGTCGATCGACCTCCAGGGCTACTCCAACGAGCAGGTCTACGCGCAAGTGCTGGCGCTGCTGAACCGGGGAGAACGCGATGCCTGATTTCAGCCCCAAGATCGTGGCCTTCGTCTGCAACTGGTGCACCTACGCCGGCGCCGACCTGACGGGCACCAGCCGCATGAAGTACTCGCCGCAGGTGACGGTGATCCGCTTCCCCTGCACCGGGCGCATCGACTTCATGCTGCTCTTGAAGGCCTTTGCCCACGGCGCCGACGGCGTCATCGTCTCGGGCTGCCATCCCAACGACTGCCACTACAGCAGCGGCAACTTCCACGCCCGCCGGCGCTGGATCGTCTTCCGCGGCCTGCTGGACTTGCTGGGCATCGACGTACGCCGCGTGCAGTTCTCCTGGATCTCGGCGGCCGAGGGAGCCAAGTGGGCCGAGCTGGTCAACGAAACGACCGGGCGCATCCGCAGCCTCGGGCCCTTCCGCGAATTCCAGCGCCTGTCCGGACTGGGAGCGGAGTAGGAGGGGGCATGGAGGAACTGAGAAACAAGGCGCGCGAGCTGCTGGCCTCGGGAGCGGTCCAGCTGGTGATCGGCTACGGCCGCGGCAGCGGCGGCGGCGCCCGGGCCCTCTTCCTGCGCGACCCGGGCCGGGCGGGCGAGCTGGTTTATGACGGCTCCTGCCTGCAGAACCTGTGCGTGTACCTGCCGAAGCCCGAGGTGCGCCGCCTGGGCAAGCCGGCGCTGGTGGCCCACGCGGCGGCGCTGCGCACGATCCTGCAGCTGGCGGCGGAGAACCAGCTGGCCGAGGGCTCGCTGCTGGCCCTGCTGCCCGGACCCGGCGGGGTCGAGACGCTGGCCACGTTCGCCGCCATCGAGGCGCGCGTGGCCGCCCTGGGCGCGGGGCCGGGCGAACAGGAGAGGAGCGAACTGCGGGAACACGAGGCCCTGAGCCTGGAGGCGCGCCGCGAGTTCTGGCAGGCGCAGTTCGCCCGCTGCCTGAAATGCTACGCCTGCCGCGCCGCCTGCCCCCTGTGCTACTGCACGCGCTGCACGGTC
>CAYXCX010000172.1:0-229 GCA_964463405.1 uncultured Clostridia bacterium | reverse complement strand
AACGTCATGCGCGCCATGCACCTGGCCGGCCGCTGCGTCGACTGCGGCGACTGCGACCGCGCCTGCCCGGTGGCCATTCCCCTGCGCCTGCTCAACCGCAAGCTGGCCGCCGTGGTCGAGGAGAATTTCCGTTTCCGCGCCGGCCTGGCGGCCACGGGTGACAACGCCCTGTCGACCTTCAAGCCCGACGACCCCGAGGATTTCATCCGGTGAACGCCATGGAGAACCC
>CAYXCX010000171.1:281-4587 GCA_964463405.1 uncultured Clostridia bacterium | reverse complement strand
AAAAACAAGAAATAATCCGTATCCCCCCCCCCTGGCCGGGGGCGGCGCCGGCGCCGCCCCCGGCCCTTTGCCCAGGCGGCGGATTTGCAATGCACCCCCCGTTGTGATACATTGACCTTCGCGCTTGACAGGAGGAGCCATGAAAGCAAAAATCGCCTTTCTCATCTTGCCGATACTCCTGGCCACCACTGCCTGCGGCGGCAAAGCCGACCGCCGCGGCATCGAACTGGCCCTGACGCTGGCCCCAGAGACGGTCACCGATTCCCTGTTCTTCAAGATGGATTTTGATTTCCAGGCCGCCGCCGGCTTCAAGCCGCTGGGCGGCGATTACGATGTCTATGTCCATTTCTGGCGGGTGAACAGCAAGGAGATGCTGCTGCAGGACGACCACCAGCCGCCCAAGGCGACCGGCGCCTGGAAAGCCGGCGAGCGCCTCCGCTATTCGCGCACCGTGTTCATCCCCCAGTTCCTCAACGAATTCGACGTGGATTTCGAGGGCTATGAGGAAATCAAGCTTTCGGTGGGCCTCTACGACCCGAAGGCGCCCGACCGGCAGATCGTCCTGTTTGAAAAAAAGCTCAACGTCCAGCCGGCTTCGATCAACGCCCCGGAGATCGTCTATGACGAAGGCTGGAACGAGATCGAAACCGACGTCAACGCCAAGGATCCGTTCACCAAGAGCTGGCGCTGGACCACGGCACGCTCGGTTTGCATCGTTGAAAATCCAAAGAAGGAATACACCCTGATGGTCAGGGGCGGGGTCGACAAGTCGCTGCTTCCCGACCAGAAGCTCACCCTCAAGATCAACGGCGCTACCCTTGACGAGTTCATTCCCGAGGAGTCGCATTTCAGCCGCGAGTACGCGGTGAGCCCGCAAATGCTGGGCGAAGCCGACGAATTTTCGCTGGAATTCCTCTGCGACAAGGTCTTCTCGCCCGAGAAGCTGGTCCCGGGCAGCAAGGACAACCGCGAACTGGGCGCCCAGATCTTCTTCATCTATTTCCGCGAAAAGCTGAAGTGAAGCCGAACGCCTGCCGTGGACGAAAACGACCTGGCTGAGCTCGTGACGGTGGCGGGCGGACTGGAGGCCGACATCGTCAAGTCCAAGCTGGAAAGTTTTTCCATCCCGGCGCTGCTGCGCTACGAAGCGGCCGGACGAATTTTCGGCATCACCATGGACGGCCTGGGCAAGGTGAAAATCCTGGTTTCGCGCGGGCTGCTGGAGGAGGCGCGCCAGGTCCTGGCCGCCGGTCCCGACGATCCCGCTGCTGGGGGCGAAGCCTAGAGGGAAAACCCGCTGAAAGCGCGGGTCAGCTCCTGCCGCTCCCCGGCGGCGTTCAGGTCGTAGCGGATGACGCTGAGCGAAATGTAGCCGTTGCGCACCGCCCATACGTCGCTGCCCCGGTGGCCGTTGCAGCTGGGCTGGCCGGTGCCGATCCAGTAATAGGCGTGCCCGCGGGGATCGCAGCGCTCGATGATGTCCGGGGTATAGCGCTTGCGGCCCAGGCGCGTGATCGCGATTTCGCCGCGATGGGGAGACGGGATGTTCAGGTTGTAGACGACCCGGCCGTTGGCCGCGGGCAGCAGCCTGTCCAGGATGCGGGCGGCGGCGCGCGCCCCGGCCCGGCAGTCAAAATGCGGTTTGCCCTGCGGCTGCGGGGCGGCGAGCAGCGAGACGGCCAGCGCCGGGATTCCATATAGGTGGGCCGAGAAGGCTCCGCCGACGGTGCCGGAAAAAAAGACGTCCTCCGATAGGTTTTCGCCCAAATTCATCCCCGAGACCACGAAATCGGGGGGGGCGGGAAGAATCTTCTGCAGGGCGATGTTCACGCAGTCGGACGTCGTGCCGTTGACCGCGCAAACTCCGGGTTCGACCTGCTGGATGCGCAGGGGCCGGTTCAGGGTCAGGGCCATGCTGACCGCGCTCATTTCGCGGTCGGGCGCCACCACCCAGACGCGATGCTTCTTTTCCAGCTCGGATTTCAGTTCCAGGAGGCCCGGAGAGAAATAGCCGTCGTCATTGGTGAGCAGTATGCTTTTCATGGCTGGGTGAGATGAGAAAGAAGTCGGGGCGAGTGGATTCGAACCACCGACCACACGCACCCCAAGCGTGTACGCTAACCAGGCTGCGCTACGCCCCGGCTCACTCAGTTCTTATCATCTTTGGCGAGCAAAGTCAAGATTTCGTTCAATTCGCGGCGGATCTTGCGCAGGGTGGCGGAGGCGGCGGCGTCCCGTGGCGGGGCCTCGGCCGCCGCCGCTGGCGGTGCGGCCAAATCGCCAAAATGGCGCAGCAGCAGATCGGGGATCAGCCCCTTGTCGCGCTTTTCCTGGATCAGCCACTGCTTGATGGCGAAGATCACCTCGACGTCGCGGCGGCTGTAGAACGTTTCCCCGCTCTGGTTGACCACCGGGGCTAAGGCGCAGAATTCCGTCTGCCAGTAATCGAAGACCCGGCCGTCCAGCTTTGCCAGCTGCATGACCTCCTTGCGCTTGAACGTCAGCTTGTCGGGGATTTTGATGTCGGCCATGTCTCCTCGCGCCCTTCTCTCGCTTCCCGATTATACCCGATTTCGCCGGGCAAGCAAAGCGCCCGATGAACGCCGCGGCCTAGAAGTTCACGGCGGCGCTGCCGCCGAAATAGAAGCCGTTCTTGAAGCCGGCCTCGGCGCGCAGGAAAAACTTGTCGCCCAGGTTGAGCAGGACGCCGATGGGCACGTGGCCCACGGGTACAAGCAGCTTTTCTTGCACGGTGTCGCGGATGGTGGTGCCCAGCTCGTCCTGGTAGGAGCCCTCGGCCCAGACGCTCATGCTGCCGATGCCGATGCCGGCGCCGATGTAGGGATGGACGGGAGAGCTGGGGAAGGCGTGCATCAGGATGGTGGCGGTCAGGTTGAGCTGCGTGACCTCCCCCGAGCCGAAGAAGCGGCGGTCGTAGCTTTCCACGCGGAAATGGCCCTGGCCGCTGATGCGGCTGTACTCGAGGGCGTAGACGCCGCTGAACACCGAGCGCGGGCCCCGGTCGCCGTAGGAGTGGATTTCGAAGGAGAACGCCGTGCCGGAAAGCTGCGGGTGCTCGTAGAGGGCCAGGTCGAGCAGGGCGTTGGGAATGCCGAAGGAGCTGACCCGCGCCCCGGCGCCGAAGCGGGCCGTCTTGACCGCGGCAGGCAGGGCCGCCGCCAGGACCAGGAACAAAGCCAGGAGCGTTCGCGCTTTCATGGGCCTCCTCAGTCCATCCGGTAATTGGGCGATTCCTCGGTGATGATCACGTCGTGGACGTGGCTTTCCTTCAAGCCGGCGAAGGTGATGCGCACGAAGCGGGCCTTGCGCTGCAGTTCCTCGATGCGGCTGCAGCCGGTCAGCCCCATGCCGGCGCGCACGCCGCCGATCAGCAGCGGCACCAGGCTCATGACCGAGCCGCGGTAGGGGACGCGCCCCTCGATCCCCTCCGGAACCAGCTTGGATTCAGAGTACTCGTCCTCCTGGAAATAGCGGTCGCGGCTGCCGGCCTTCATGGCGCCGATCGAGCCCATGCCGCGGTATTTCTTGTAGGAGCGGCCCTGGTAGATGACCAGCTCGCCGGGGCTTTCGTCAGTCCCGGCCAGGATGGAGCCGATCATCACCGCGTCGGCGCCGGCGGCCAGGGCCTTGGTGATGTCGCCGGAAAACTTGATGCCGCCGTCGGCGATGACCGGCACCCGGCCGGCGACCTCGCGGGCGACCTCCATGATGGCGGTGATCTGCGGGACGCCGGCCCCGGTCACCACCCGCGTGGTGCAGATCGAGCCGGGGCCGATGCCCAGCTTGATGCCGTCGACGCCCAGGGCCAGCAGGTCGCGGGCGGCGGCGGCAGTGGCCACGTTGCCGGCCAGCAGGTCGACGTCCGCGGCCAGGCCGCGGACCTTCTCCACCGTCTGCATGACCTTGCGCGAATGGCCGTGCGACGTGTCGACGACGATGGCGTCCACCTTGGCCGCCAGCAGGGCCTGGACGCGCTCCAGGGTGTCCGCCGCCGTCCCGACGGCGGCGCCCACGCGCAGCTGCCCCTGGGGGTCCTTGGACGCGCCGGGGAACTTCTCGGTCTTGACGATGTCCTTGAAGGTGATCAGCCCCTTGAGGCGGTTGTCGGCGTCGACGACCGGCAGCTTCTCGATGCGGTTGGAGTGCAGCAGCTTCTTGGCCTCGGCCATGGTGATGTCCTCGCCGGCCGTGACCAGGCCGCTCGAGCGCATCAGGGTGGAGATGCGCTCGCCCCGGTTGCCGGCGAAGCGCAGGTCGCGGGTGGTCAGGATGCCGACCAGCCGTC
>CAYXCX010000171.1:0-271 GCA_964463405.1 uncultured Clostridia bacterium | reverse complement strand
GTCGACGATGGGCAGCCCGGAGCTCCCCTTCTCGCGCACCAGCTGCAGCGCCTCCTGGATGGTGTTGTCGGGGCGCAGGGTGATGGGGTTGACGATCATCCCCGACTCCGAGCGCTTGACCCGGAGGACTTCGGCCGCCTGCTCGGCGATGCTCAGGTTCTTGTGGATGATGGCGATGCCGCCCAGCTGGGCCATGGCGATGGCCATGCGCGACTCGGACACGGTGTCCATGGCCGCGGCCACCAGGGGGATGTTCAGGCGGATGCGGCGG
>CAYXCX010000170.1:0-4611 GCA_964463405.1 uncultured Clostridia bacterium | reverse complement strand
GCAATCCTATTACGCCAACGTCTCGCGCAAGATGCTGGCCCGCGGCTGGATCAGCCCCTTCGACTACGACACGCTGATTGCCGACGTGACCCTCACCGGCCCGGGGCGCCTGCTGCTGAAGGGGGCGGTAGCGGAGCCGGTGGCGCCGGAGGAGATTCTCCTGAGCGAGGAGGAGAGCGGCGGGGCATGAGCTGGCCGCGACCGGCAGCGGAAGCATGTCGAGCTCCAGGGCAGGGAAACGGGGACGGCCTTTATTTTTGGGAATTTTTTTAAATATAGCAACACCCGCTCATCCGTCTGCAGAGAGAAGCCGAGGCCTGGGAAAGCGCGCAAAACAGGATTTTCCGAATTTCCGGAGACCGCTTCCTTTGCGCTGCGGCCCTTTTCGTGTTTAACTAGATCGAGTATTCCCACGGAGGTGGGCCATGAACGTTTGCAAGGCGGCATGCATCGCCCTGGGCCTGGCCGTGGCCGGGCCGGCCCTGCCGGCGCACGACGCCAAGGTCATCGGCTACTACGTCGGCTACCAGAACGCGCTTCAGGCACCGGCTCAGGTCGACTATTCGGCCATGACCCACGTGGCCGTGGGCTCGGCCCTGCCCCGGGCCGACGGCACGTTCGACACCCAGTTCTATCTCGGCGTCGTGGCCGGGCCGGCCTGGGCCCGCGACGTGGTGGCGCGCGCCCATGCCGCCGGCATCCAGGCCATCCTGCACGTGGGCGGCGCGGGCGACGACACCGTGGCGGCTTTCCGCGCCAGCTACGACGAAGAGGTCCGCGCGGACTTCGTCGCCAACCTGGCCGCCATCGTCGCCGACTATGGCTTCGACGGCATCGATCTCAACTGGGAGCCGATCAGCGCCGCCGACCAGCCCAACCTCCTGGCCCTGGCCCAGGGCCTGCGCGCGGCCCTGCCGGGCCGGTTCATGTCCATCCCCCTGGGCAACGCCAACATGAACTACGGCCCGCCCGATCCGTTCTTCGGCGCCCTCTCCGAGTCGTTCGACCTGGTGAACATGATGAGCTACGGCATGCTCTGGACCGGGTTGGGCTCGGGTTGGGCCAGCTGGCACCACGCCCCGCTCTTCGGCCAGGCACCCAGCCATCCCATGTCCGTCAGCTACAATGTCGAGTGGTTCCTGAACTCGGGCATCCCGCGCGGCAAGATCGGCGTGGGCATGGGCTTCTACGGCGAGCCCTACGAGAACGGCACCTGGTCGGGAGGCGTCTTCGTCCACCGCGCCTCGCCGCCCTTCGTCACCGCCCCGCGCCAGGAGATCAGCCAGGCCGCCAACCAGGCCGAGGTCCGCCTGAGCGACAACTGGTTCTCCTACAGCAACATCATGCGCTACGTCCACGAGCCGGCGGCATGGCGCTGGGACGACGAGGCCCAGGCGTCCTATCTCTCGTTTGCCGTCCCCAAGGAGCTCCCCTGGCCCTCTTGGGCCGTCCCGCCCGTGCGCACCAGCTACGTCGTCTACGAGGACGAGGCGTCCATCGCCGCCAAGGGGGCCTACGTGCACGAGCAGGAACTGGGCGGCGCCATCGTCTGGACCGTCTCCCAGGGCTACCTGGAATGGGCCGCCTCGGGCGAGAAGGATCCGCTGATGAAGGCGGTCAAGCTCGCTTTCCTATCCCGGCCGACCCTCCGCTGCCTCTCCCCCAACGGCGGCGAGCACTGGACCGTGGGCTCCGGCAAGACCCTCTCCTGGAGCGTCGCCAACTACACGGGCACGCTGCGCCTGGTGCTCTTCAAGGCGGGCACGCGCTTCGGCAACATCGCCACGGGCGTGGACTCGTCCCTGGGCTCCTATGCTTGGATCGTGGGCAGCACCCTCGACGGCGGCACGGCCAGCGAGGGCAGCGATTACCGCCTGTACATCCGCGATTCCGCCAACACATTCTTCGCCGCCAGCGACTGCCGCTTTGCGCTGATCAATCCGGCGCCGCTGCAGGTGACCTCGCCCAATGGCGGCGAGAGCTGGCCGATCGGCAGCCCGCAGAACATCACCTGGACCGCGGGCGGCACCAGCGGCGCGGTGCGCATCATCCTGTTCAACAAGGCGGCCAAGATCGGCCAGATCGTGGCCAACGTGCCCGCCTCCCAGGGCACTTACGCCTGGATCGCGGGCAGCCACTCCGGCGGCATGGCCGCGGCGGGGATCCACTATGCCATCCGCATCCAGGCCGGCGACGGCTCCCAGGACGACTTCAGCGACGGCCCCTTCATCCTGGCCGATTGACTGGCGGAGGCCGAGCCGCCCAGCGGGAAAATCTGCGGGGGAGGGGCGCGAACCCTTTGCTTCCGGGGGCGCGGCAGGCTGCGTCCGGGGATCTTCCCCGCCAGGCCCTTCGCCCGGCACTCCCGCGATCATGGATCTTTTCGCCGCGGCTGTCGCCCGAAAGGATTTTCTGTTATAACGTTCCCATGGCACAAGCTGCGATCACGCGTGTCGTCATCCTGGGAGCAGGCGCCGTCGGCTCGGTCATCGCCGCCGCCCTGGCGCGGAAGCCCGACCAGGAGACGGTCCTGGTCGGGCGGCGCGGTCATGTCCGGGCCATCGCCGCCGACGGGCTGGCCGTGGACGGCCTGTTTCCCGGACCGGTCCGCCTCCAGGCGCACGAAGCGATCGACTTTCCTCTTGGCGACACCCTGCTCGTCGTGACGGTCAAGGCCGGCGACCTGGAAGCGTCGCTGCGGGCGGTCGTTCCCTGGCTGCGGCCGACGACCGCGGTGCTGCTGCTGCAGAACGGCCTGGGCATCAAGGAGCTCGCCCTGGCGGCCCTGCGGGGCGCTCCCCTGCCGCCCGGCCAGGTTTTCATCGGCGTCGTGGCCATGGGGGCGACCTTCGTCGGGCCCGGGCACGTGCGCTGCTTCGGAGGCAACATCCGCGTCGAACCGGCATTGGCCGGCTCCCCTTATTTCGCGCCGCTGCTCGGCCTGCCGTTCAAGGTGGAGGCCAGCCGCGACATGCGCCGGGACCTCTGGACCAAGCTGCTGGTCAACGCCGTGATCAATCCGCTGTCGGTGCTGCTGCAGGGGCACAACCGCCTGGTCGCCGAGGCGCGCTTCGATGCCCTCAAGTCGCCCATCCTGTCCGAGGGCCGCGCCGTGGCCGCGGCTGAGGGCGTGTCCCTGCAGGTCGACGCCGCTTTCGTCAACCGCTTCGTCACCTCCGACAACATCACCTCCATGCTCCAGGATTTCCGCCGCGGGCGGCCGACCGAGATCGTCTTTCTCAACGGCGCCATCGCGGAGCTGGGCCGGAAGCACGGCATCCCCACCCCGGTCAACGGCTACATCACGGCATTGATTCATGCGCTGGAAGCGCGCAGAGACAGCAGACTCAGTGACGAGCAACCAGCGGCCAGGAAGAATGGATGAAAGAATTTAATTCGACATATTGACGTTTCCCGTCACGGATCACTTGTCACTCGTCATTATAGTACGTAGACCCAGCACCAATTGACATTCCCCCTGATCCTGCCTAAACTCGAGCTTCAGGAGGCCCGCGATGAAAAAAGCCCTTGTAGCCCTATCCCTGGCTCTTGTCCTGGCCCTGGCCCTGGCCGCGGCCCCGGGCGCCGTGACGCACAGGCTGCCGCTCGCGTCGCCCTGCGTCACCGGGCTGGCCTTCGACGGCCAGGCATTCTGGACCGTTGACCGCGACACCGACACGCTCTGCCGCATTGACCCGGCCGCCGGCAGCGTCCTGGCGACCTTTGACGCCCCGGGATACTTCTGCACCGCCCTGGCCTGGGACGGCGAGGCGCTCTGGGTCGCCGACATGGACTTCACCAACACCTCGGCCGAGGATTCCTGCGGCAAGATCCACCGCATCGACCCGCAGACCGGCGGCATTCTGAAAACGATCATGGCCCCGGCTGCCGACCCGCAGGGACTGGCCTGGGACGGGAACGCGCTGTGGGTCTCCGACAACGGCACGAAAGAGATCTTTCAGATCAGCCCGGACGATGGCACGACCATCAAGACCCTGAAGGCCCCCGCCGGCGACCCGCGCGGCCTGGCCTGGGACGGAAGCTGCCTGTGGCTCGCCGACCGCGGCCACGACGAGCTGTACCGCCTCGATCCCGCGACCGGCAAGGTGCTGATGATCCTTCCCGCCCCCGGCCCCTACCCCTGGGGGCTGGCCTGGGAGAAGGACGGCCTGTGGGTCGCCGACTACCAGGACGACGAGATCGCCCGCGTCGCCGTGTTCGCCGACGGCGTTTATACCCGTTCCAGGGAGCGCTCCGCCCTGGTCACCTTCACCCACGACATGATCAATTTCGGCCCGGGGACGGTGACCGGCCTGGACGTCTGCCTGGCCCTGCCCAAGAACCGCCCCACCCAGGAGATCCTGTCCGTCGACCTGCTCCAGGAAGGGGGCAGCATGCTCACCGATCGCTGGGGCCAGGAAGTCGCCCTGTTCCGCCGCGCCCCGCTCAAACCCGGCGAGCGGGCGACGACGCGCATGCGGGTCAGGGCGAAGATCTACGACGTCATGTACCACCTGTTCCCGGAAAAGGCGGGGTCGCTCAAGGACATCCCCGCTGACCTGCGCCGCCGCTTCCTGGCCGACGACGACAAGTACCGGCTCCAGGACCCGG
>CAYXCX010000169.1:334-4653 GCA_964463405.1 uncultured Clostridia bacterium | reverse complement strand
AGTGGCCGGGGATGAAGCTGATCAGCGGCCGGTTCGCGCGGATCTCGTCGCGGATCACGCGATAGGGCGAAACGAAAGCCGCGGTGACCATGGCTCCGTGCCGGGTCAGCAGCGAGCAGACGAAGCCCACGCGGCGGATGTTCTCGTCGCGGTCCTCCTTGGAAAAGCCCAGCCCCTTGCTGAGGTACTTGCGGGTGACGTCGCCGTCCAGGTCCTCGCAGAGGATGCCGCGCTTCTTGAGTTCGGCGCTCAGCTTCAGCGCCAGGGTGGTCTTCCCCGAGCAGGGGAGGCCGGTGAACCAAACCGTTGCTCCTTTCATGGTGACTCCTTTGTCTATCGAGTTTTTTCTGCGGAATGGCGCTTGACGACCAGGTATTTCTTGGGCAGGATGAGCCGGCTGGAGAACTGCACGTTGGTCAGCAGGATCATGGCCCGCTCGCGGTCGGGAAGCTCCTCCTGGAAGATCCCCTCCCAGCCCTCGAAATCGCCCTCGTCGATGGCGATGCGGTCGCCGGGGCGGAAATGCTCTTCGCGCTTGCGCAGCACGACCAGGCCGTCGCACTCGCGGGACTTGATGTCCTGCACTTTTTCGTCGGCCAGGGTCCAGAGGCTTTCCCTGCTTCCCAGGACCGAGCGCACGCCCCGGGTGTAGCGCACGTTCTGGTAGGACTCGCGCAGGTCGAAACGGGCAAAGAGGTAGCCGCTGAACAGCGGGGCGGCGATCTCGACCTTCACCCGGTTTTTCTTGACCTTTTTCCTGTACAGCGGCAGGTACACCTCGATTTCCAGCGTGCGCAGGTGCTTCTCGGCGTCGAACTCCTGCTTGGGCTTGCTTTGGATGATGAACCAATCGCTGCCGGGGGTCTCTTTCATCTGGGAATTTTAGAACAAAGCCCCCCGCTTGTCAATGGCCGCGGCGGCGGCCGCTGGCGGCCGGGCTGGATTTTGCCGCTGGCATGGGAATTTTCGGCGCCCTTGTGCTATAATGGCCGCGCATGAGGAAGCCGCATGGAACCTGAAAAAAAGAACGATGTCCCGGGGGCTGCGGACAAGGAGATCCTGGGAGACTACGTCCGGCCATTTTGGCAGAACTCCAAGTTCTGGCTGGGCGCGGTATCGCTCCTGATCCTGGCCGTTTTCGCCCTGGTGTACAAGCGCACGGTGATGGACAAGGCGATGTCCCCGGCCGACCTGCAGGCGGCGGTGGAGCTTTGCGACATCTCCAGCCAGTGGACGGTGGCCGAGCAGGTGAACGACGAGGATTTCCAGGGCATCGTCCTGGCTCCCGAAGTCTCCTTCCGCATCCGCAACGGTTCCCGGCGGAGCCTGAGCCACGTCTTCCTGCTGGGCGTGTTCCGTTTCCTGGATACCGGCAAGGTCATCGGCGAGGGCTACCGCATGATGCTGCGCCGGCCTCTGCCTCCGGGACAGACCAGCGAGCGGGTGACGCTCAACGCCGGCTTCGGCTACCGCGCCACGTCAACGGCGGCGTTCGAGCGCAACCGCGAGAACTGGCGCAACGCCTCGTGCGAAGTCTTCGCCAAGTCGCACAATTCCGGCTTCGTGCCGCTCAAGACCTTTTACGTCAGCCGGCGCATCGCCGGGCTCGACGTCGAGGTCGAGATCCAGTAGGCTTCGAAGACTTGATAGTGATAGTGTTAGTGTTAGTGTTAGCAAGGCCAGTAAACTGAACACCAGCGAACTCAGGGTGGCAGTGTAAGTGGCGAGCCCAGGGCAAGCCCGTACTTGTGATCGGTGATTCGTAATTCGCAAAAAATGAGTGGCAGTTTTTACCGATATTTAAAACCCGTTTTCTTCCAACATGGAACTTGGCACTTGGAACCTCTGGCTTCGTAGGCCTGGGAAACCTCTGGCTTCGTAGGCCCGGGAAACCTCTGGTTTCGCAGTTCTCTAGCGCAGCAGCGCCGCGATCTTCTCGGCCAGCGCGTCACCCCGCAGCTGGGCCGCCGCCAGTTTTCCCTGGCGGTCGATGACGAAGGTCGAGGGGATGTAACGAACCCCGTACTTCTCGGCGAGTTCGCGCGCCGCCTGGCTGTCGACGACGTGAACCCATTCCATCCGCTTCTCGGCGACGAAGCGGCGGGCCGCCTGCGGATCGCGGTCCAGGCTGACGCTGATCAGCACGAACTTGCGGCTGCCGAAGCGCTCCTGGATGGAAATCAGGCGGGGGACTTCGTCGCGGCAGGGAGGGCACCAGGTGGCCCAGAAGTCGAGGAGCACGACGCTGCCTTTGAGCTTGGAAAGGGTGACTTCGGCGCCGGTCATGTCGGTCACGGTGAAATCAGGGGGCGGGGCGCCGGTTGCCAGGGCCGAGACGCGGGCCGGCGCGGCGGAAAGGAGCGCGGCAAGGATGAACGCCAGGGTGATGTTCTTCATGTTGAAATTATACCATGGAAGGTATGGTTGCGAAAGAGGTGGCCGCGCCGGCGCCATTGCATCGCGAGGCGAAATGCCTTATGATGCCCTGAGCCGCCGGGAGCAAGGCGGCTGGAAAGCGAGGTGAAGCCATGTCGTACCTGCTGGACGTGAAGGAGATCCTCGAATTCGCCGTGCGCATCGAGCAGCGGGGATACGAGTTCTATGTGGGGGCCATGAAGAGGTTTGTCGATCCCCGCGCCACCGGGCTCTTCCAGGTCCTGGCCGACGAGGAGTTCAAGCACGAGGCGGTCTTCAAGAAGCTCCTGGACGGAGAAGGCGGCGCCGGGCTTCGGGAAGGCGACGCGGAATACCAGGCCTACATGGGCGAATTCATCAAGGCCCACCCCCTGGCCGATCGCCGGGCCGTCGCCTCGGCCCTGGCGCGGCTGACCGCTCCGGAACAGATTCTGGACCTGGCCCTGGACTTCGAGAAGGACTCCATCGTTTTCTTCACCCAGCTGAAGGAATTGGTCGCCCCGGGGCGCACGAGGGCGGTGGAGAAGGTCATCCACGAGGAGATGGGCCATCTGCGCAAGATTTCCCTGATGAAGCTCCGCCTGGCCCGTGCGGCGCGGGGCGGCGCGGCCGGGAAATGACCCCGGCCTCCGGGAGGAAAGCCATGGAACTGATGGACGTCATTCGCGCCCGGCGCGCCTACCGCTCGCTGGGGCCGACGGCGCCGGGCGAGGAGCAGGCGCGCGAGCTGGCCGCGGCGGCTTCGCTGGCGCCTTCCTGCTTCAACAAACAGCCCTGGCGCTTCGTGTTCGCCTACGAGAAAGATGTGCTGGAAAAGCTGCTGCGGGCGATGAACAAGGGCAACGAGTGGACGCGGGCGGCGTCGCTGATCGTCGCCGTCTGCAGCCGCCGCGACCTGGACTGCGTGGTCAAGGAACGGGAATACTACCTGTTCGACACCGGCATGGCCACGGCGTTCCTGATCCTGCGCGCCACCGAGATGGGGCTGGTTGCCCATCCCATCGCCGGCTACGACGAGGAAGCGGCCCGCGCGGCCTTGGGCGTTTCCGCCGACATGACCCTGATCGCCCTGGTCGTGGTCGGCCGCCATGCGCTGCCGCCCGGCGAACTGCTGAGCGCGCAGCAGAAAGAGATCGAGAAAAGCCGCCCCGAGCGCCTGCCCCTGGCCGAGATCATGAGGCTCAACCGCTTTTAGCCCCTGCCTCCTGGCGGCGCAGGGCTTGGATCGCCTCCCGGGCCAGGCAATCGGCGCGCTCGTTCAGCTCGATTTGGCTGTGACCGGCCACCTTGTGAAAGGCCAGGCGCGGGAACTGCTCCACCAGCTCCAGCAGGCGCTGCCACAGGTCGCGGTTCTCCACCGGCTTCTTCGCCGCCGTCAGCCAGCCGTTGCGGCGCCAGCGCCGGTGCCATCCCTGCAGCAGGCAATTGGCCAGGTAGGCGCTGTCGGTGAACACCGCCACCGGGAGGGCGCGCTGGCGCACGGCCTCCAGGGCCTTGATGCAGGCCAGCAGTTCCATGCGGTTGTTGCTGGTGTCGCGCTCGGCCCCCGCGATCTCCTTGACCCGCTTGCCATGGACCAGCACGGCCCCCCAGCCGCCGATGTTCTGGCGCTGCTGGTTGTTGCTGCAGGCTCCGTCGCAATAGATGATGATGGATTCGTCCATGACGCTTCCGGGAAAGGCATTATACCCCGCCAGCGGCGCCGAAGGCAATGTCGAGCTCAGGAATTTCCTGACTTGGCGCCGGGCTTGCTTTTTTGATTTCTATGCTATAATCGCTTCAGGCAGAAGCATCTGCATAGGGGCACGATGGCCAAGAAAATCGCGATCATCGACGACGACCATGTCATCCAGGAATCCCTGCAGGAGTTTCTGGCCGACGCCTGATATGCCGTTTCTTCGGCC
>CAYXCX010000169.1:0-324 GCA_964463405.1 uncultured Clostridia bacterium | reverse complement strand
ACCTGGTGCTGGCCGACATCCTGCTGCCGCGCCTGCACGGCATCGCCCTTTGCGAAAAGATCCGGGCCAACGAGGCGTTCAAGGGCATGGCCATCATCCTGATGACCGGGGTGTACAAGGACGTGAACCTGCGCATGTACGTGCACAAGGGGCTGGCCGAAGATTTCATCGAGAAGCCTTTCCGCGACAAGGACCTGCTGGCCAAGATCGAGCGCTTCATCGGTCCGGGAGCGGAGCGGGACCTGGTCCAGCCCCCGGCCCGGGAGGCGGAGAACGCCCATCCCCGAAAGCCGTCCCGGTCCCTGGCCAGCGAGTTGGACGACC
>CAYXCX010000168.1:3411-4693 GCA_964463405.1 uncultured Clostridia bacterium | reverse complement strand
ATCGTGACGCGTGACGCGTAACGCGTGACGAGTCAAGGCAACAGGGCGAACCGATCCCGGTCTCCCGGAAAGATGGAATCAGCGGAAGACTTTCAGCAGGACGAGAGCCACGGCGGACAGGACAGCGATCCAGAACAGGATGAACAGGGAGGCGAACAGCCAGTTTTTCTTTAACGATACCGGCTCGCGGGCGGCGCGCTCGCGGGCGGCGGCCATGGCCTCGGCCGGGAGCAGGCGCAGCGCCAGGGCGATCAGCGCCGGCAGGATGAGCAGGTCGTCGAGATAGCCGAGGACGGGAATGAAGTCGGGGATCAGGTCGATCGGGCTGAGGGCGTATCCCAGCGCCAACAGGATGACCCCCTTGGCCGTCCAGGGCACGCGGGGATCCTGGGCCGCGTAGTAAAGCGCCGTGATCTCCGCCTTCAGCCGCTTCGCCCTGGCTTTCAAGTTTTCCATGTTCCGCTATTGTAACAGAAATCGCCATCCGCTAGACGGCATACGGTTCACGGCAGAAACCAAGCTCAGGGAAGATAGAGGGAAGTGAGAGGGAAGAATGAGGGAAGAGAGAGAGTTCAAGAACCGTCCGCCTTGCGCCGAGTGTCTTCCCTCGTCACGCGTTATGCGTTAGGCGTCACGAGAGTTCTTCTATTTCTTGGCCAGATCCTGGACCTGCTGCATCACCCGCAGGGCGTTTTCGCCCCAGATTTTGCGGACCTGTTCTTCCGTGTAGCCGCGGCGCACGAGCTCGACGGTGATGTTCCTCAGCTCGGTGACGTCGCGGCAGTCGGCCAGGCCGCCGCCGCCGTCAAAATCGGTGCCGATGCCCACGTGGTCGACGCCGACGAGCCTGACGATGTGGTCAATGTGGTCGACGGCGTCCCTGACCCGCACGGGCGGCTTCGGATAGCGGGCTTCGATGGCCTCGTACTCCGCCTCCACCTTGTCGCGCTCGGCCGGATCCTGGATGCCGCCCCAGCCGCCGTAAGCCTCGTCGATCTTTTTGAAAAGCCGGGCGAACGCCTCCTCGCGCTGGGGGTTGGCCGGCGGCATCTTGACGTAGTCGTCCAGGATGCAGAGCTGGATGACGCCGCCGTTCTTCTTCAGCGCCAGCAGCATCTCGTCGCTGAGGTTGCGCGGGTGGTTGCACAGGGCGCGGGCGCACGAATGCGAGGCGATGACCGGGGCTTTGCTCAGCGCCAGGACGTCGAAGAAGGAACGGTCGGAAACGTGCGACACGTCGGCCATGACCGCCGCGGCAATATCTGAGGCCAGCTGCCGCTTG
>CAYXCX010000168.1:0-3401 GCA_964463405.1 uncultured Clostridia bacterium | reverse complement strand
CGTGACCGCGTTCTCGCGCAGGCAGTAGAAAAAGCCGCCGCACCACCTGCCGGCCCCAGTCGCTCAGGCCGCGATCCTGGGGGTCGCGGCGGTCGGTCGAGGAGTCGCAGATATCGTTGTCGGCGGTGTGGGCCAGGGTGACGTAGCGCACGCCGCGGCGGTAGAAATGATCGATCAGGCCGGGATCGCCGCCCAGGGGATAGCCGTTCTCCATGCCGATGAAGATGGCCCGCTTGCCCTCCTGTTCCAGGCGCCGGGCGTCGGCCGGCGTCAGGGCCAGCCCGCAGAGGCCGGCATGCTTACTGTACATCTCGTCCATGGCGCCGAGAATGGCGTCGGCCTTTTCCCGGGCCCGGGCGTGGCCTTCGGGCGTGCGCGGCCCCTGGCCGACGAAAACGGCGAAAAAGGAGGCGTCGAGTCCCCCTTCCTTCATCCGCGGCAGGTCCTGGCAGCCGCTGCCGCGCCCGGCGGTCTTATGGTATCGGCCGATGTCCCAGCCCTTTTCCAACAGCTTGAAGGGGGTGTCGCAATGGGTGTCGACGGTGAGCGCCCGCTCGTGCCAGAGCCGGGCCTTGGCCTCGATCGGGTCGGCGGCGGCTTGGGAAAAAGCGGGGACGGCGGCCGCCAGCAGCAGCGCGGCAACGGCAAGGGTCGGCGTGGATTTCATGGTACACCTCAGGCCCTAATACTGAAAAAAAGGGCCCTTGGTTTGCTCCGGCCGCGGGGAAGACGGTTTTTTGCGCAAAAAAGGCCCCTGTGCTATAATTTTTTCATGCTGGACACCCACTTCATCCGCAACAACCTCGAATTGGTCAAACAGAAGGTCGAGGCCAAGGGGGCCCCCTTCGCCGACGACCGCTGCGGCAGCCTGGACACGCGCCGCCGCCTCCTGCTCACCGCCAGCGAGGAGCTGAAGAGCCGCAAGAACAAGCTGGCCAAGGAAACGGGCTTCCTCAAGAAGAGCGGCGCCCCGACCCGGGAAATGGAGCTCCAGTCGATGGAGCTCTCCAAGCAGATCGCCCAGGGCGAGAAGGAACTGGCAGCCCTGGACGCCGAGTTCCAGGAGTTCCTGCTCGGCATCCCCAACCTGTTCCACGACTCGGTGCCGGTGGGCCACGACGCCGGCGCCAACGAAGTGGTGCGCGAGTGGGGCGAGAAGCCGGCTTTCGCTTTCGCGCCGCGCCCGCACTGGGAGCTGGGCGAGGCGGCGGGCACCCTGGATTTCGTCCGCGCCGCCAAGATCGCCGGCTCGCGCTTCGTCGTCTGTTTCGACGGCCTCGCCAAGCTGGAGCGGGTGCTGCTGCAGTTCATGCTCGACGTCCACACCCAGGAGCACGGCTACCGCGAGGCGCTCCCCCCCTTCCTGGCCAACGAGGCCAGCCTGGTGGGGACCGGCAACCTGCCCAAGTTCAAGGCCGACCTGTTCAAGATCGAGGGCTACAACCTGTACCTGGTCCCCACCGCCGAGGTGCCGCTGACCAACCTGCACCGCGACGAGACGCTGGACGAGGCCGCGCTGCCGCTCCGGTACGCGGCCTTCACCCCCTGCTTCCGCAGCGAGGCCGGCTCGCACGGCAAGGACGTCCGCGGCCTGGTGCGCCTGCACCAGTTCGACAAGGTCGAGCTGCTCAAGTTCACCGCCCCCGACCGCTCCTACCCCGAGCTGGAGGGGCTGACCGCGGACGCCGAGGCCATCCTGCGCAAGCTGGGCCTGCCGCACCGCACCGTGGTGCTGTGCAGCGGCGACATGTCCTTCTCCTCGGCCAAGACCTACGACATCGAGGTGTGGATGCCCGGGCGCGGCGGCTTTCTGGAGATTTCCTCGTGCTCCAACTTCGAGAGCTTCCAGGCGCGGCGGGCGCGCATCAAGTACAAGGCCCGGGACGGCCGCAAGGACTTCGTGCACACGCTGAACGGCTCGGGGCTGGCCATCGGCCGCACCGTGGCCGCCATCATGGAAAACTACCAGACCGCCGACGGCCGCGTCCGCATCCCCGACGCCCTGCGCCCGTATTTTCCCGGCCGCGACCTCCTGTAATGCCCTATTACCGCTGCACCCTGGTCGACGAGCGCGGCCGCTTCCTGCAGCGCGACCAGTACGCCGAGAACCGCCGCGAGGTCGCCCGCTCCCTGGAGGGGCTCGACGAGAAGCTGCTGGCGGTGCGCCGCCTGTGGTTCAAGGATTTTTCCCTGGCCAGTCTGTTCAAGCGCAAAATCGGCGCCGTGCAGTTCCTGCTGTTCAACCAGCAGATGAGCACGCTGCTCAAGGCCGGCATCCCGCTGATCCGCGCCCTGGAGATCATCGTGCAGAACACCCCCGCCGGCGTGCTGCGCGAGGTCCTGGCCAAGGCCGCCGCCGCCATCCGCAACGGCGCGCAGATCTCCGAGGCCTTCTCCTCGCCGCAGATTCCCTTCGCCCGCATCTACCGCGCCTCGCTGCTGGCCGGCGAGCGCAGCGGCCACCTGGAGCAGGTGCTGGAAAAGTTCAACGTCTACCTGGCCAAGATCAGCAACCTGCGGCGCAAGATCGTCGGCGGCCTGACCTACCCGGTCATCCTGCTGGTGTTCATGATCGCCATGGTGCTGGTCATCGCCGTCTTCGTCGTCCCGCGCTTCTCTTCCTTCTTCCAGGACATGGATTCCGAGCTGCCGGCGGTGACCCGGTTCTTCATGACCGTCACCACCTTCCTGCGCGACAACCTGCTGGCCATCGGCCTGGTGCTGCTGCTGGCCTACGCCGGCGTCCGCCTGCTGGAGCGCCTGAACCCAAATGTGACGCTCCTGGACCAGGCCAAGCTCAAAGCTCCTTTCCTGGGGCGCATCGCCCACGAGAATGCCATCGCCGTCTTCGCCCGCACCCTGGCCATCCTCATCGCCGGCGGCATCCCGGTGCCCGAGGCCGCGGAGATCGCCATGGAGACCTTCGCCAACCGCTTCCACTTCAACCAGGTGCGCGGCCTGCCGGAAAAAATCCGCCAGGGCAACCTGCTGTCGGACGTCCTGGCCGAGGCGCCGGTCATGCCGCGCATCCTGGTGGAGATGGTGCGCGTCGGCGAGACCTCGGGCAACCTGACCGCCGTCCTGGACGAGAGCGCCGAGTATTACGAGCGTTCGCTGGACAGCCGCATCGGCGCGTTGATTTCGCTGATCGAACCTGTTATAATCATCGGCCTGGGCATGGTGATCGCCTTGATGCTTGTCTCCGTCTACTTGCCGATTTTCAGCGTCGTGGAGGTAATCCGGTGACCAAGCCCATCCAGATCGCCGACGTCAAGATCGATTACGCCCTGCTGTCGCGCTTTCCCGCCGAGTTTTTGATCAAGAACCTCTTCTTTCCCATCGAGGAGAACAACGGCTGCCTGTCGGTGGCCATGCCCGATCCCGAAAACCTGGACAAGATC
>CAYXCX010000167.1:0-4695 GCA_964463405.1 uncultured Clostridia bacterium | reverse complement strand
TCCAGCGCCGACAGGATCTCGCCGATGCTCTCTTCCTTGGCGTCGCGGATGAAGCCGCAGGTGTTGATGATCAGCCAGTCGGGGGATTCGTACTCGGAGACGACCGCCAGGCCCCGCTCCTGGAGCATGCCGGCCAGCACCTCGCTGTCGACGGTGTTCTTGAAGCAGCCCAGGCTGACGAAGGCCGCGCGCGCGCCAACAGCGTTCCGCTTTTCTTTCATCGGGGAATTGTCCTCTCCGCTCGCCGCCACATTGTAGCAAACCCGCGGCCGGCTGGCAAATCGCGGCCGCCTTCCCAGGCCGGCGGCGCGGATTGACGGCCCATTTTTTCTATGTTATATCTCAAATTCATTCTTTGCTGACTGAAAGAGGAACAGGAGGGAATCATGAGCGCTGCGGATCGCAAAGCAGGTGGCAAGAAGTACAAGATCGCCTGGCTGCCGGGCGACGGCATCGGCATCGAGGTGCTCGAAGCGGCCAAAATCGTCTTGGACAAGCTCCGTTTCAACGCCGAGTACATACCCGGCGACATCGGCTGGGAATTCTGGCGCCAGGAGGGAGATGCCTTCCCGCAGCGCACCGTGGACCTGCTCAAGAGCGTGGATGCCGCCATGTTCGGCGCCATCACCTCCAAGCCGGTCAAGGCGGCCGAGGCCGAACTGGTCCCCGGGCTGAAGGGCAAGGGGCTGGTCTACCGCTCGCCCATCGTGCGCATGCGCCAGCTCTTCGACCTGTATACCTGCCTGCGCCCCTGCCACGCCTACCCCGGCAACCCCTTGAACTTCAAGGAGAACATCGACCTGGTGGTCTTCCGCGAAAACACCGAGGGGCTTTACGCCGGGGTGGAGTTCAACCCGGTCCCGGCCGAGCTCTCGGATCTCCTGGCCAGGATATCCAAGCCTTTCGCCGCCTTCAAGGACCTGGGCGGCGACCAGTTCGCCCTCACCTGCAAGATCAACACCCGCAAAGGGTCGGAGCGCATCATCCGCGCCGCCTTCGATTACGCCCGCAAATTCAAGTACCCCAAGGTCACCGTCATCCACAAGGCCAACGTAGTGCGCGCCACCGAGGGGCTCTTCCTGGACATCGCCAAGGGGGTGGCCAAGGACTATCCCGACGTGCAGATGGACGACGCCAACGTTGACGCCATCTGCATGTGGCTGCTCAAGAACCCGGAAAAGTACGGCGTGCTGGTGGCCACCAACCTGTTCGGAGACATCATCTCCGACCTCTGCGCCCAGATGGTGGGCGGCCTGGGCTTCGGCTGCTCGGGCAACATCGGCGAAAAGCTGGCCGTCTTCGAGCCCACCCACGGCTCGGCGCCCAAGTACGCCGGGCAATACAAGGTCAACCCCATCGCCACCATCCTGGCGGCCAGGATGATGCTCGACTGGCTGGGCGAAAAGGAGATGGCCTCGCGTCTGGAAAAGTCCGTGGCCGCGGTCATCGCCGAGGGCCGGGTGCGCACCTACGACATGGGCGGCAGCAGCAAGACTCTGGAAATGGCCGAGGCCATCGCCACGAAACTATAACCAGGTAAAGGCAATTCATGAATTGCTCCAACGAATGAAACAAAGCAGAAAAATGCCAGATATCATAATCCACGACGTGGGATTGCGCGACGGCTTCCAGATCGAGAAGAAGACTGTCCCCACCGCACAGAAGGTCCAATGGATCGATGCCCTGATGGACAGCGGGATCGACATCATCCAGATCGGCTCCTTCGTCCACAAAGAGAAGGTGCCCCAGATGGCCGACACGGACGACCTTTTCGCCCACTACGCCAGGAATGGCAAGAAGAATCCCAACGCCGTCCTCTCCGGCCTGGTTCTCAACGAGAAGGGCTTCGAGCGTGGCCTGGCCTGCGGGGTGGAGATGTTCTGCATGGGCGTCTCGGCCTCCGAGACCCACAGCCAGAAAAACACCGGCATGAGCCCAGAAAAAGCCATGGGGCAGATCCTGTCCATGGCCAAAAAGGCCCAGGACTCGGGCAAGAGAGTCCAGGCCTCGGTCCAGTCAGCCTTCGGCTGCGGCTTCGACGGGCCGATCTCGGAGGACAAGGTTCTGGCCATGGTCAAGAAATACCTAGAGGCCGGGATCCGGAACATCAGCCTGGCCGACACCGCCGGCCATGCCTATCCCCAGCAGGTGCTGAGGCTGTTCGGAGAGATCAGGAAAATCGACCCCAAGGTGGAGCTGGCCTGCCACTTCCACAACACCTACGGGCTGGGGATGGCCAACATCTTCGCCGCCATGCAGGCCGGGGTCAAGTACATCGAAACCGCCTTCGGGGGCTTGGGCGGCTGCCCGTTCACCAAAGTCGCGGCCGGCAACGTGGCCACCGAGGACTTCGTTCACGCCCTGCAGCGCGACGGGGTGCGTATCGACATAGACCTATTCAGGCTGATTGACGTCGCCCAAGAAGTGCAGGCGTTTCTAGGCCGCGAGCTTACCGGATCCATCTTGAAATCGGGACCGCTAATCAAACCGAGGCCAAAAAAAATGATGAAAAACATTCGCGTGCTGGACATGACCAACGTCCTGTCCGGCCCATTCTCCACCATGCACCTTGCCCTTTTGGGGGCTGAGGTAATCAAGATCGAGAATCCCGAGGGCGGCGACCTGGCCCGCAAGCTGGGGGCGGTACCGGCCCTGAACCAGAAACTGATGGGGACCAGCTTTCTGGCCCAGAACGCAAACAAGAAGTCCATCACCTTGAATTTGAAGGTCGAGGAGGCCAAGGAGATTTTCCGCCAGCTGCTGAAGACGAGCGATGTGGTGGTCGAGAATTTCAGGCCGGGGGTGATGGACAGGCTGGGATTCTCATATATGGAAATGAAAAAGATCAATCCCAAGATCATTTACTGCGCCATCTCCGGGTTCGGTCAGGCCGGTCCCGACGCTTTCAAGCCAGCTTATGACCAGATCATCCAAGGCCTGTCCGGGGTGATGGACGTCAACGGCGACGAGCGCCTGCACCCCTTACGGGCCGGCTTCCCGGTCTGCGATACGGTGGGCGGCCTGAACGCCGCCTTCGCCATCATGGCCGCCCTGTATTACCGCGAGAAGACCGGCGAGGGGCAGTGCATCGACATCGCGCTCTTGGACTCCATCATGCCGCTGATGGGCTGGGTGGCGGCCAATCTCTTGATCGGCAACCAACCGCCGGTGGCCATGGGGAACGATAATTTCACCGCCGCCCCGTCGGGAACTTTTATGACCAAGGATGGATTCGTCAACATCGCCGCCAACCAGCAGAAGCAATGGGAAGATTTGGCCACCGTGCTGGGGGTGCCGGAGCTGCTGACCGATCCCCGGTTCCAGGAACGGGATACCCGCAAGAAGAACCGAAAGGAACTTACTCCTCTGCTGGAAGCCAAGCTGAAGACGCAGACCACCGACTATTGGGTGGAAGCGCTGAACGCCAAGGGCGTTCCCTCAGGCGATATTTACAGCCTGGAGAAGGCCTTGAATGCCGAGCAGGTGAAATACCGCAAGACCATCGAGAGCATCACGGATTCGGAGCTGGGCGAATTGAAGCTGTTCAATCTGTCGGCCAAATTCTCCGCCACCCCTGCCTCAATCGACGCCCCGCCCCCGCGTCTTTCGGCCCACACCAGCGAGATTCTCAAGGAACTCGGCTACCCGGATGAAGAGGTCAAGGCATTGAAGGAAAAGGGCGCGGTCTGAGCGCCCGTTAACGAAACAAGGAGGAAATCCATGGGTATGACGATGGTAGAAAAGATCCTGGCCAGGGCCAGCGGGCAGAATGCGGTCAAGGCCGGCGACGTGCTGGAGCCCAGGGTCGACCTGGCCATGTCGCACGAGAACGGGGCGCTGGTCATCAACCAGTTCCACGAGATCTACAAGGACACCGGCCTGGAGGCCAAAGTGTGGGATCCTTCCAGGATCGCCATCATCTTCGACCACCGCGTGCCGGCCGAAAGCTCCAAAACCGCCGGCAACCAGAAGAAGATCCGCGACTTCGTGGCCAGGCAGGGCATTGCCAAGTTCCACGACATCCGCGGCGACGGCGGCGGCATCTGCCACCAGATCCTGCCCGAGTACGGGTATGTGCGGCCCGGCTCCGTCGTGGTCGGCACCGACAGCCACACCACCAGCCACGGCGCCCTGGGCGCCTTCTCGTTCGGCATCGGCGCCACCGAGATGGCGGCGGTCTGGGCCCTGGGCAGGATCCTGAACGTGGAGGTGCCGGGGACGATCAAGGTGGTCTGCGAGGGCAAGTTCAAGCGCCACGTGGCGCCCAAGGACCTGATCCTGCACCTGATCGGCAAGTTGACCGCCGAGGGGGCCAACTTCAAGGTCATCGAGTTCCACGGCCCGGCCATCGAAAGCATGTCCACGTCGGGGCGGCTGGTGATCTGCAACATGACGGTCGAGGCCGGCGCTACGTCGGGCATCGTCCCCCCGGACGCCGAGACGCTGCGCTATTTGCGGGAGGAAGCGGGCGTGCAGGATGTCCCCGAGCTCTTCGCCCCCGACGCCGACGCCGTCTATGACCAGGTGATCACCCTCAACGTCTCCAAGCTGCAGCCGCAGATCGCCTGCCCGCACACGGTGGACAACGTCAAGCCCATCAAGCAGGTCCTGGGCGTCAAGCTGGACCAGGTCGTCATCGGCTCCTGCACCAACGGCCGCCTCGACGACCTGGCCGTCGCCGCCAAGATCCTCAAG
>CAYXCX010000166.1:0-4702 GCA_964463405.1 uncultured Clostridia bacterium | reverse complement strand
AAGGAATGCCTGCACATCTCGCTGATCAATGACCGCACCATGCTGGTCGTCATCTTCGACAACTCCTCCAACCTCGGCCTGGTCCGCTTCCGCGTGCGCAGCGCCCTGGAGGAGCTGGTCAAGGTGTTCCAGACCATCAACCAGAAGCTCAAGACCGGCGACAAGGCCCCGGGCGGGTCCCCCTTCGAGGGGGTCTCCGACGAGGACATCGACCGCATCTTTGGAGACTGACCTTGTCTTTCCTGAACTACTCCACCCGCGAGATCAACTTCAAGATCGTTTATTACGGCCCGGGCCTCAGCGGCAAGACCACCAACATCAAGTTCATTTACGAGAAAATCAAGAAGGACAACAAGGGCAAGCTGGTCAGCCTGGCCACCGAGACCGAGCGCACGCTCTTCTTCGACTTCTTCCCCCTGGACCTGGGCACGATCAAGGACTACAAGGTGCGCTTCCACCTTTACACCGTGCCCGGCCAGATCTACTACAGCGCCTCGCGCAAGCTCATCCTCAAGGGCGTGGACGGCCTGGTGTTCGTGGCCGACTCGCAGACGGAGCGCTTCGAGGCCAACCTGGAGAGCGTGCAGGACATGCTGGAAAACCTGCGCGACTACAAGATCGAGTTCGCCACCATCCCCTACGTGCTGCAGCTGAACAAGCGCGACCTGCCGAACGTCACCCCGGCCAGCGAGCTGATCGGCGCTTTGCGCAAGAAGGACGAGCCGGTGCTGGAGGCGGTCGCCAACCGCGGCGACGGGGTGGTCGAGACGCTGAAGGCCATCTCCAAGCTGATCATGTCCGAGGTCAGGAACAAGATCGGTTAGATCTACGAGGCCAGAGGTTTCAAGTTCCACGTTCCACGTTGGGACTGATGCTTTAGATTTTAAAGAACTCTAAGCAAGTACTGATCACCCAAAAATCACAGTACCCTAGAGGTTCAGGAGTTCCACGCCGCCAGCCCTGGCCAGGGCGGCGTCCCCGAGAGGCGCTTGCCCCGAGTGGGATTCCATGTCCCACGTGAAGGGGCACTGATCTTGCAGGAAAAATGGCCTTCAACGTGGTACACGGTACGTGGAACCTTGAAGGGCCGGCGTACCTTCAAGTCGCTGAATAATTCCAAAGGTATTCTATACGCCGTGCGCCCAGTGCCGTACGCCGTGCACTTCTGGCTGTTTAGTCGATTTCCTCGCTCTTCTAGATTCGTTCACGTGCTTGTTGCCGTACGCCGTGCGCCCTGTGCCGTACGCCCTTTTCTCATGGCGTGATGATCGACGCCTCGCGCCCGCCCTTCCAGGCGGCGACGACCTGGCCGAGGCGCTTGACTCCTTCCTCGATCTCGGCTTGGCTGGAGTAGGAAAAATTCATGCGGAACGAGTTGCGGCCGCCGCCGTCGGGGTAGAACGCCGTGCCCACGACGTAGGCCACCTGCTTTTCGATGGCGCTGTGGAACATCTCGGCGGTGTCCATGCCTTCCGGCAGGGTGACCCACAGGAAGAGACCGCCCTGGGGCTGGGTCCACTTCAGTCCCGGCAGCTTGGGCATGTACTTGGAGAGCATGGCCAGCATGAAATCGCGCTTTTCCCGGTAGGCCTTGATGATGACCGCGATCTGCTTTTCCAGCAGGCCGCGCTTGAGGTATTCGTAGAGGATGGCCTGGTTGAAGGGCGGCGAGCACAGGTCGACCGACTGCTTGGCGGTCACCGCCTTCTGGATCAGGTCGTTGGGGCCGGCCATCCAGCCCAGGCGGAAGCCGGGCAGCAGGATCTTGCTGAAGGTGTAGAGGCCCAGGACGCGGTCGGAATTCATCCCCAGCAGCGAGGGCTCGGTCTTGCCCTCGAAGCGCAGCTGGCGGTAGGGGGAGTCCTCGACAATGACCAGGTCGAATTTTTCGGCGATGCGCAGCAGCTCCTGGCGGCGCTTCAAGGTCATGGTGATGCCGGAGGGGTTCTGGAAGTCGGGAATTTCGTAGATGAACTTCGGCCTGACGCCCTTGGCGGCCAGCTTCTCGATCTCGGCCTCGAGCAGGTCGGTCTGCGTCCCCTCCGCGTCCTGGTCGATGCCGATCATCTTCGCCCCGTAGGAATTGAAGGCCTGGATGGCGCCGACGTAGGTGGGGCGGCTGGTCAGGACCACGTCGCCCGGGTCGACGAAGATGCGGCCGGTCAGGTCGAGCCCCTGCTGCGACGAGGTCACGATCAGCAGGTTGTTGCTGGAAATGTTCACCCCGTCCTGGCGCATCATCCTGGCCAGCTCCTCGCGCAGGCGGGTGTCCCCCTCGGTGGGGCCGTACTGCAGGGCGGTCTTGCCCTCGCGCTCCATGACGGCGCAGGTCACGGCGGAGATCTCCTCGACCGGGAACAGGTCGGGCGCCGGCAGGCCGCCGGCGAAGGAGATGATGCCCGGCTTGGCCGTCAGCTTCAGCAGCTCGCGGATCTCGGAGCGTTTCATGGCCTTGGCGTTATGCGAAAACAGCGGTTCGTAATTGATCATGACATCCTCCTTAAAGATGCGGCGGATCGTTAAAGATTAAACCAACCTATAGCTCATCGCGCAGAAAAATGCAAGCAGCCAGCGGCTGCATCGTGATCAGCGGGGAATGAACTCCAGGCTTTTCCCGCTCTTTCTTCTCTCCTTCTTCCCGCTCTCTTCCCTCTGCCTTCCCTGACGCCGCTGATCGCTTTTCTTAGGCGCGCCGCATGCCGGACGCCGAGCGCTGGCCGAGGTCCGGGAAACCTGCTATATTTCCTCTCATGCCGCACCTGCTGCTGACATCGTTGATCTGGGCTTTTTCCTTCGGCCTGGTGAAAAGGTACCTGGCCGGGATAGACGCCGGCTTCGTTGCCTTCGCCCGCCTGGCCCTGGCCCTGCTGCTGTTCCTGCCCCTGTGGCGGCCGCGTCGGGCCGGGCTGCAGGCGGCCCTGCCCCTGGCCCTTGTCGGCACGGTCGAGTTCGGCCTGATGTACGTCTTTTACATCCATTCCTTCCGCTTCCTGCCGGCCCATCAGGTCGCCCTGTTCACCGTGTTCACGCCGCTGTACGTAACCTTGATCGCCGACCTGCTGGAGCGGCGCCTGCGGGCCCTCCGCCTGGGCACGGCGCTGCTGGCGGCGGCGGGCACGGCGGTGATCCTCTACGCGGGGCGGGGGAGCGGCGCCCCGGCCGTTGGCTTCCTGCTGGTTCAGGCTTCCAACGCCTGCTTCGCCGCCGGCCAGGTCTGGTACCGGCGCCTGGCCGCTGGCGCCCCCTGGCGCGACCGCGACGTTTTCGCCTGGCTCTACCTGGGAGGCGCCGTCGCCGCGGCCCTGTCGATGGCGGCTGCGCCGGGCCCTCTGCCCCGGCTCGCGGGCGCCCCGGCCGTTGTCCTCCTCTACCTGGGGCTGTTGGCCACGGGAGTCGGTTTCTATCTCTGGAATATCGGGGCTTCCCGCGTATCCTCCGGCGTCCTGGCCGTGATGAACAACCTCAAGGTCCCCCTGGCCGTCGTCGTCGCGCTCGTTTTTTTCGGCGAGGAGGCCAACCTGCTGCGGCTGGCCATAGGCGGCGCGGCGATCGCCCTGGCCCTGTATCTGAACGCCAGCAACGGAACGGGATCCGCGTGACCGTGACGGCGTCCGAGCCAGCAGGAAGCTCAGCGAACTAACGTGAGACGCGAACGTAAAGTGATAGGGATCGTGATGTGGCAGCAGCGAGCGATGGACGAGCTGGCGTGATTCGGAGCGGCCTTGGCTTAACTCGTGCCCAGCCTTTCGCCGCAGGCCTTGATTTTAAACTATTTGCCATGAAAACCAGTATAATCATTTCAAAATACTGGGGATAAGAAAAGGAGATACGCCATGAAACGAGGCGCGTTGATTGCCCTGCTGGTGATCGTCGTCATCCTGCTGGGCCTGTTCATATTGGGCGGCTTCATTTACCTGCAGTTCACCCAGGAGCCGAACGTCCCGCAAAAGGCCTATCTGAAAATCGATCTGGCGGGGACGATCCCCGAAACCGCCCCGGCGCGCATGCTGCCCATCGGACCCGAATCCCTGACCATCCACGACCTGTGGTACAACCTGGAGCGCGCCGCCCGCGACCCGCGCATCCAGGGCGTGCTGCTGCGCATCCACTACCTGGACGCCGGCTTCGCCAAGGTCAAGGAGGTCGGCACATTGGTCAAGCGTTTCTCCGCCAGCAAGAAGCCGGTGGCGGCCATCCTCATCGACGGCGGCCTGAAGGAATACTACCTGGCCTCGTTTGCCGACAAGGTCATCGCCTTCAAGGGCGGCGCCCTGACCATCAGCGGCATCGGCGCCGAGGCCATGTTCCTGAAGAACACCCTGTCCAAGCTCGGGGTGCAGGCCGAGCTTTTCCACATCGGCGACTACAAGACCGCCAGCAACACCTTCACCGAGGAGCGCATGACCCCGGCCCACCGCGAATCGACCCAGGTGCTCATCGACGACCTGTACATGGCCGTGATCGAGGGCATCGCCGCCAACCGCAAGCTGGACGCGGCCAAGGTCAAGGAGACCATCGACCGTTCCCCCCTGCCCCTGGAGGAATACGCCAGGGCGGGCCTGGTCGACCTCCTGGGCTACGACGACGACCTGGCCAAGCAGATGCCCGCCACCCATCCCGAGGTGACGTTCCGCGCCTACGCCAAGACCCGCTCGCTCCTGCCTTTTTCCGGAGCCAAAAAGATCGCCTTGATCTTCGCCGC
>CAYXCX010000165.1:4490-4742 GCA_964463405.1 uncultured Clostridia bacterium | reverse complement strand
GCCAGGAGAAGGAGATCATCTGGTCGATGCGGATGCGGCTGGTGGCGGCGCGCAGGGCGGCCAGCAGGAAGACGACGAACAGGGTCTTGACCACGAACCAGGCCAGGCCGGGCAGCAGCCCGCCGGGGAAGCCGCCCAAAAAGACGGCGGCGATCAGGCCGGCGCCGACGACCATCTCCACGTCGCCCAGCAGGCGGAAGAAGGCCAGCTTCTTGCCCGAGTACTCGGTCAGCTGGTCGCCGACGATCTCGG
>CAYXCX010000165.1:0-4480 GCA_964463405.1 uncultured Clostridia bacterium | reverse complement strand
GGGACGCGCTCCAGCTTGGCCTGCAGGCAGACGACGGCGATGGCGAAGCCCAGCAGGTTGACCAGCAGCAGCGCCGGGCGGCTCTGGTAGAAGACGGCGATCTCCAGGATGCGCCAGGAGCCGGCCAGGACGGCGGGGGCGAGCAGGGCCAGCAGCAGCGGGATCTCGTAGCCGAAGAGCATGGTCAGCACGCGCACGCCGCCGATCTCCGAGAAAAAGTTGGTCGAGTGCCAGCCGGCCAGGAAGAAGATCAGCGTCGGCAGGCTGAGCAGGTAGACCAGCACGATCAGGTCGCCGGGGAAGGAGATGAAGGAGGGGGCGGCCTGGTAATGCCACAGCGGCAGCAGCAGGCCGGCCGTGCAGACGATGGCCATGGCGAAGACCGGCAGGGCCGAGAACATGGCCTTGTCGGCGCGCTCGGGGACGATGTCCTCCTTGGCGCACAGCTTGACGATGTCGGCCACCGGCTGCAGGATGCCGGCGCGGCCGGTGTGCAGCGGGCCGATGCGGTTCTGCATGCGGGCGTAGAGCTTGCGGTCGACCCATTCGACGAACGTGGAGTAGACCAGCAGGAAGAGCAGACCCGGGTAGACCAGGATGTAGAGGATGGGTTTCAGAATGGCCATGCGATTTCCTTTTTCGTGAAGTCGATTTTCTTGGCGCGCTCGTTGGCCAGGGCGCGCAGCTGGCTGAAGCGCAGGACCCGGCTGCCGCCGCGCGCGTCGTCCAGCTGCACCAGGCGCTCGGCGCAGCAGATGCAGGGGTCGATGGCGGCGAAGATCAGCGGGATGTCGGCGATGAAGCCGTTCTTGAGCATGGCGATCGTCGCCGGGTAGTTGGCCAGCGTCGGGGCGCGCACCTTCAGGCGCTCGGGCTTGTCCGAGCCGTTGCTCTTGATGTAGTGGACGTTCTCCCCTCTGGGGGCCTCGTAGCGCGAGTAGACCTCGTTGGGTTTGACCTTGCGCGGCGCCTTCACCTTGAAGGGCCCCTCGGGCAGGTTCTTGAGCAGGAACTCGATGATCTTGTAGGACTGGATCAGCTCCTTGACGCGCACCACGGCGCGGCCCAGCACGTCGCAGGAGTCGGCGGTGGCCACCTCGAAGGGGACCTCGTCGTAGACGGCGTAGGGGTCGTCCTTGCGCACGTCCATGGGCACGCCCGAGGCGCGCAGGGTGGGGCCGACGGCGCACAGGTCGATGGCCTGCTGGCGGGGCAGCTTGCCCACGCCGGCCAGGCGGCCGACGAAGGTGGGCTCGCTGGCGGCCAGGTTCAGGTAGTAGTCGGTGCGCCGCTCGAGCAGCCCCAGGGTGTCGAGGATCTTCTTTTTCTGCAGCTCGTCGATGTCGCGGCGCACGCCGCCGAAGGTGTTCATCGAGTAGTGGACGCGGTTGCCCGAGATCCAGTCCAGGATGTCCATCACCACCTCGCGGTCGCGCCAGGTGTACATGAAGAACGACTCGAAGCCCGCCTCCTGGCCGGCGACGCCCAGCCACAGCAGGTGGCTGTGGACGCGCTCCAGCTCGCAGACCAGGGCGCGGATGTAGAGGCCGCGCCGGGCGGGCACCAGCTCCATCAGCTTCTCGACTCCCTGGGTGTAGCAGGTCTGGTGGGAAAAGGAGCAGATGCCGCAGATGCGCTCGGTCAGGTACAGGTTCTGGATGAAGGTGCGGCTTTCGGCCAGCTTCTCGATGCCGCGGTGGTTGTAGCCCAGGCGCAGGTCGGCGTCGCGGATCACCTCGCCGTCCAGGGTCATGCGGATGCTGATGGGCTCGTGCAGGGCGGGGTGCTGGGGTCCCAGTTGGACTTTGAATTCCATCATTCACCTCCGGGGATGACTTCGGCGGGGCGCTCGTAGGTCCAGTCCTTGCGCAGGGGGTACTCGCCGGCCGGCCAGTCGTCGGCCAGCAGCAGCGGCCGCGGGTCGGGAATGTTCTCGATCACCAGGCCGAACATGTCCTGCAGCTCGCGCTCGTAGAGGATGGCGCCGGGAATGACGGAGCAGATGCTGGGCAGGCGCGGCTGGCCGCGCGGCACCCGGACGCGCACGTTCACCGTGGCCACGCCGTTGGAGAGGTGGTACACGATTTCAAAGGACTCGCCCAGGTCCACGCCGCTGATCGTGCCCAGGTGGGCCAGGGCGCAGGCGTCTTTCAGCCAGGCGACGGCGGCGTTCAGCCGCGCGGGCTCCACCGTGGCCTGGATGCGCCGCGGCGCGCTCAGCGCCGCCTCGCGGATGCTGTCCTTGGCCTCGGCGAGGATCTTTTCCAGCATGGTTTCAGGGTTCATCGGGACCTCACTTCAGCGAATTGAGAAGCTTGACCACGCCGTCGATCAGGGCGGCGGGGCGGATCGGGCAGCCCGGGATGGAGGCGTGGGCCGGCAGCACCTGGTCGACGCCCAAGTGGGCGTTGTAGGAGCCGCGGTAGACGCAGCCCGACATGGCGCAGGCGCCGACGGCCACCACGAACTTGGGATCGGGGACCTGCTCGTAGATGCGCAGCACCCGGTCGCGGTTCTGGCGGGTGATCGGGCCGGTGCAGACGATGACGTCGGCGTGGCGCGGCGTGCCCTTGAGCAGGATGCCGAAGCGCTCGAGGTCGAAGCGCGGCATGAGCGCGGCCAGGATCTCGATGTCGCAGGCGTTGCAGGCGCCGGTGTTCAGGTGCAGGACCCAGGGGGACTTGACGCGGGACCAGTGGACCAGTCGTTCGATCATGTTAATCCCTCGTGACCAGGGCGGCGATGGACAGGAAGATCATGCCCAGGTAGAAGAGCCCGAAATAGGCGATGGGGCCGTCGGGCAGGGTGGCCACGATCAGCGCCGCCACGTGCATCATGGTGAAGAACAGGGCGATGAAGAAGAACAGCCGGTAGCCGAACTGCAGCTTGGCGCCGGGGATGTCCTCGCCGCAGGCATAGGACTTGAGCTTGCCGCCCACGGCGTTCACCTTGGGGGCCAGTCGCCCGGCCAGGAAATAGAGAAGATAGAAGATCGCCAGGAAGACCAGGAAGGCCAGCGGCGGCGAGAGGAAGATCTCGAAGAAGTGTTTCATGGTTATCCCTTCAGCTTGGTCAGTTTCCTGACGTCCAGGCTCTTTGTGTGGCGGTTGATGTTGATGATCAGCGCCAGCGCCGTGGCGATGACTGCCACGTCGACGACGATGACGGTGATGGCCAGGCTCTGGGCCAGCATCAGGTTGCCGCGGGCGAAGCCGCCGGCCACCAGCGCCAGGGTCACGCCCTTGGCGATGACCTCGATGCCGATCAGCAGCTTGACCGTGTTGCGCATGGTCAGCAGGCAGTAGAGGCCGACGCCCAGCAGCAGGGCGACGAAGCCCATGTTGAGAATCCACAGGTTATTCATGGCTTCCTCCCTGGCCGGCGGCTTCCGGCCCCTGGCGCTCGCGGCGGAACAGGGCCAGCACCGCCAGCACGCCGGCGGAGATGACGCCGACCTGGCCCACCAGGTCGAAGGTGCGCTGGCTCCACAGCACCTGGCTGAAGCTGCCGCTCTCGCCGCCCTGGATGGCCGGGACCTGGCCCAGCAGCCTCTTCATGACCAGGACGTCGACGACGGCCAGTGCCAGGAAGAACAGCGGGAAGACGAGCCGGTGGCCCCGGCCCTCGCGTACCTCGCCCTCGCCGCGGGTCAGGGCGATGGCGGTGACGAACAGGACGGTGATCAGACCGGCGACCACCGACAGCTCGAACACCCCGGCGTAGACGGCGTTCATGCGGAAGAGGACCAGCGCCAGGAAGATGCTGGCCGCGGCCAGGCTGATGGCGCTCTTGAGCAGGTCATGGAGCAGGACCGCCAGGATGGAAAAGGCGAGCAATCCGATCAATAAAAAAAGGTGCATGCGCGTCTCCTAGAATCCCATGAAGTTCAGGGCCACGCCGGCCCCCTGGCCCAGCGCGGCGGCGGCGGGCTCGAGCCACGAGCGGACGACGAAGGGGAAGGCCAGGCCGGTGGCGATGCAGAGCAGGGCCAGCAGCACGGTCGCGGCCGACATCCAGAACGGCGCTTCCCTGACCGACTGCCAGGCCCCGTTCAGCTTGCCGAAGAAAGCCTGGTGCTGCAGCACCAGGTAGTACCACAGGGTGACCACGCTGCCCAGCACGGCCAGCACGGCCAGCAGGTGCATCTTGGCCTGCACCAGGGCGATGATGATCACCAGCTTGCTCCAGAAGCCGTTCAGCGGCGGCACGCCGGCGATCGAGAGCGAGCCGACGGCCGAGGTGGCCGCCGTCAGCGGCATGACCTTGGCCAGGCCGCCCATCTTGTCCAGGGCGCGCGTGCCGGTCTGGCGCTCGATGGCGCCGGCGTTCAAGAAGAGGAGCGACTTGAACAGGGCGTGGTTGAAGAGATGGAACAGGCCGCCGAGGATGCCCAGCGGCGTGCCGATGCCGAAGGCCAGGATCACGTAGCCGATCTGGCTGATGGAGGAGTAGGCCAGCATGCGCTTGACGTCGTTCTGGC